>JBAXJW010000279.1:0-2151 GCA_037137635.1 bacterium
GTTCCTGAGCCATAATGTCCCCTTAGATTTGGAACATAGACTGACCCTAAGTTTCTTTTGGAACTTAAATAATCTGCAAAACCATGTAAATATTCACCATGTGAACTTGAGCCATGCAAGAGAATGATGACTCTATCCTTTTCAAAACTATCATAGAAACGATAACTCAATGCTGTGCCATCTCTTGCTGAATACTGTTTTAAAGGAGGGGCAAGCCTCTCAAAATTTGGCAAAGTTTGAAAATCAAATACACTCTTAGAATTAACATTCATATATGCTTATCTCTTTTCTTTTTGATGTGTTAAGACGCGAAGAATTGAATCCAAAACATCATCGAGATGCTTACCAATATCTTCAGTTAAAAATCGTAAAACTTGGTAACCATTCTACTGTGTAAAGCATTTTTTACGTCTATCACGACGATAGGTATTCGCATCTGCCTTCATTTTAGTCTGTTCAATATTTATTGAACAGTGTATTTTAATGAACAGCAGGAGGTTCTTATGAGAGGTGGGTTTTTGGTGGGTTCCAATGAAAAATCTGTGGAAGGTAATATCTATTCGGATAAATCATCTCTTATCCTTGATTGGATTTTAAGAGAAGGCGTGAAAAGCCAAGAATTTTCCTTAAGAAAAGTAGCTAACGAAGTGGGTGTCAGTCTTGGATTAGTGCAACGCGTTTTTGAAATTTTAGTGTTGAAAGGCATTTTACAAACGGAAGGAGTTAGAACAGCTAAAAAATTTTTTCCAAAGAACTTAAAACTTCTTCTAGAAAGTTGGTTAAAGCAATATAGCGTCGTTAAAAAATGTAAAATGAGAACGTATCATTCTGGATTTCAAGATAAAACAGAACTCCTAGAGGCATTGAAAAAATCAAATCTTAATAAAAAAGTTGCGTTAGCTCTTCATTCTGCAGCTGATGTCCATAGATGCAAAAATACTAATTTAAACACTCTTGAATTGTATTTGCTTGACCCGTTAGTTAGACAACAACTTGAAAAGAAATTATTACTAGAGCCCCAAGAAAAAGGATATGAAGTTTTACTTATAGAGCCCTACTATAAAAGTTTGCTAAAGAGCGTTTATGATGCAAGTCAGGATATTAACTCATCCCCACCCATTTTGACTTTTTTGGATTTATATCACTTTCCTTTACGTGGACAAGAGCAAGCAGAATTTATGGCAGGACGCCTTCCTGAATTGAAACGAATCTATAAACATGGTGGATCGTAATGACATTCAATCAAGAAGACAAAATTATTTCAGAATTTTTAGAATCGATTGGTCCGTGGCGAGAGGTTGTCGTGATTGGAGGTGGTTTTGCTCTTTTTATCTACAAACTTTACTTAAGCGATCCAAAATTAAAGAACCCGCCAATAGGAACAAGAGATATCGATTCTCTTATTCCGCGAAGGATTCCAGAAATATCAAAAAAGAACATTCACAACTATCTTCAAGAAGCGGGGTTCAATCACGTTTTTAAAGATATAGAGGATCCTGCGACAGAAGCTTATGTAAAGGAAATTGCGGGCACGGAAGTAGAAATTGAATTTTTAACAGACGCTTTAACCAGAAATGATAAAAATAAAAATGTCGTCATTGCTGGAGTCGTTGCTCAACCACTTAGCTACCTAACCTTAAGTTTACAAACAACTATAAAGTTTCATACCTACTCAAATATTACTGGAAGAGTAGTTACACCTGGGGCTTGGATATTTCATAAAGGACTAACATTTACTAAACGTAAAAACACCTTAAAAACCTTAAAGGATCTTTATGGCATTTGGTATGTAACCTCCCAATTGGGTGATTTTTCTGATTGTGCTTTAGATGAATTCAGTGCATTGGCAAAACAGCATGTGAAGTGGTTTAAAATTTTTCAGAAAAATTTACAGAATTGGCTTAAGAATGTTTCTCCAGGCGACTGGTTCAAGTTAGAAGCACAGGACCCGTCTGGCAGGCTGAGAAAGCTTAATTTCGAACAAATTATGAAAAAGTTTTTAGAACAGCCAAATAGCCTTTAAATTCGGCGGCGAAGCACTTGGCCCCTCGGCCAAGCGCTGCTTCGCCGCCGCTGACGCTGATTTAAATTCCAAGCACCGGCCTCGCTAAAGCCCCAACTTTTGAAACACGTTGTGTATACCATTCATTG
>JBAXJW010000280.1:0-2149 GCA_037137635.1 bacterium
AATCATTATGGAAGAAAAAACAGCCAGTATATTTGAAGATTCGCTAGCCGAATTTCTAAAGCCGATTAAAGCTCTTTTGGATGACCCAAGTATTACGGAAGTCATGATTAACGGAGCGAGTGAAATTTTTTACGAAGTGAAAGGTAAAATTAAAAAAAGTGATTGTTCCTTTGAAAGCGAGTCTGCTCTTCTTGCCGCTGCTCGAAATATTTCACAATTTGTAGGAAAACGGGTTTCTGAATTAGAGCCCATTGTAGACGCAAGATTGCCGGATGGAAGCCGTATTTGTATCGTGATTCCTCCTTGTGCCAAAAATGGAACCACAATCGCGATTCGTAAGTTTGCAAAAGAAAAACTTGGGCTCAAAGATTTGATTCAATTTGGAGCGATGAGTTCTGATATGGCTCGCTTCTTAGATGTGGCAACAGTACTCAAAAGAAATATTCTTGTAAGTGGCGGTACGGGTTCGGGTAAAACAACCTTACTCAACGTTTTGGGATCTCGTATTCCCGGTAATGAACGAACTCTTATTCTTGAGGATACAGCAGAATTACAAATCAAAAGTCAGCACGTGGTTCGTTTTGAAACAAAACATAAAGACTTTGAAGGCAAAGGCGAAGTGACAATTCGCGATTTGATGAAGGCTGCTTTGAGACTTCGTCCCGATCGTATCATTGTGGGTGAGGTGCGCGGCTCAGAGGCCTTAGATTTAATTCAAGCTATGAACACAGGGCATGATGGTTCCATGGGAACCGTGCACGCAAACAATTGCTTTCAAGCAATGAACCGTTTGGAAACTCTTTGTATGTTGGGCGATCTGGGAGTTCCTGCTCAAGTCATTCGAAATCAAGTGGCGGAAGCTGTTCAGATGGTGGTTCAGGCCAATCGTTTGCGAGATGGAAGTCGTAAGCTTACATCGATCACCGAGATCTTGGGTCATGACGGAGACAAGTACATTACGCGTGAAATTTTTCGCTTTAAACAAACAGGTTGGAGTGAAGAAAGTAAGATCATTGGTCATCACGAAGCAACAGGCGAAGAGCCAGGCTTCAAAGAAATGATTCAAAGTTCGGGTATGAATTTTCCTTTTGGAATATTCCATAAAAAGGCCGCTTAAAAAAGTTTTAAAAGCGCATAAGACTTTCCAAATAAAAGGCGATAAATCCAGCTATTTTTCAGCGAACGCACGGGTTTTTTGCTTGCCCCATCCATGAGGTGTTGTTACGAGGGAGTTCAATGTCCAAAATTAGCCATGTTTATGCTCGTGAAATACTAGACTCTAGAGGCTTTCCAACTTTGGAAGCAGAAGTTCATTTGGACTCGGGTGTTTGGGGCCGAGCAGCGGTTCCTTCGGGAGCTTCTACGGGATCTCATGAGGCTTTGGAGCTTCGTGATGGAGATAAGGCCCGATATCACGGTAAAGGCGTCTTAAAGGCTCGAGATAATGTGAATTCAACTCTTGGTCCTGCGCTTGTGGGCCGCGATCCTCATGATCTTAAAGGCAATGATTCACTTTTGTGTGAACTTGATGGAACTCCTAATAAAACTCGTTTGGGCGCGAATGCGATTTTGGCTCTCTCTCTTGCCACAGCTCATGCTGCTGCAAATGATTCTAAAATTTCTCTTGCTGAATGGATCTTGGCAAAGTCCAAAGATCTTGGATTTAATTTTAGTCCGCGTATGCCTGTGCCATTGATGAACGTCATCAATGGTGGAGCACATGCAGATAATGGAATTCCAGTTCAGGAATTTATGATTGTGCCTCATGGCTTTAGTTCTTTTGGGGATGCGTTAAGAGCGGGATCCGAAATTTTTTCATCTTTAAAAAAACATCTTTCTTCAAAAGGTCTTTCAACAGCTGTGGGAGATGAAGGGGGCTTCGCTCCGAAGATGGGAACAACTCAAGAAGTGTTAGAAACTTTGCTCAAGGCCATTGAGACTGCCGGATATAAAGCCGGTTCTCAGGTTTCTCTTGCACTTGATGTGGCATCGACTGAATTTTATAAAAACGGCACTTACGCTTTCCGAGATGTAGGCGCGACAGCGAGTTCTTCTGAAATGATTGCTTATTATGATGATCTTTCAAAGAAATTTCCAGTCGTCAGTATTGAAGATGGTTTGGCAGAAGATGATTGGGATGGCTGGCGTG
>JBAXJW010000281.1:0-2142 GCA_037137635.1 bacterium
ATCTGGAACGACTCAACCTCCTTCTGGTGGAACGGGTTCTGGATCTGTTGTTCAGCCTCCTGCTACAACCAACCCTATTCCTCCGCCATCTGGAACGACTCAACCTCCTTCTGGTGGAACGGGTTCTGGATCTGTTGTTCAGTTAACTGTACGTGAAGGTAGTTTGGCTCCGCAAGTTAAAAACTTAACTGGCGCATTCGCAAGTTATAGCGATCAGGCGAATTATTTAAGAAGTTTTTATATCAATTCATCAAAAAGTTACACAAAAGCAGAGCTTACGAAACAATACGATTGTCCAGCTGATTGTACAGCGAATCCGAGTGATCCTTCTTGTAATCCGCCGCCTTGTACCTTGGGAACGTACGATGTTTCTTGGTCTTTTTGTGCTGAGGAAAAGATGCTGATGGGCGACTATACTCTTTGTGTGGCTGCAGCAGTCGGTAATGGTGTTGAGTATCCAAACCTTAATCTTGATCAGGCCGTATATCCTAATAAAATGGGTAATGAGTTGCCTTATATCTCTTATGCAATGATTAGACGTTGTGAAAAAAGAAGTGGAGATACAGCTAATAAATTTTATAATTATACCTCTGCATTGGAGGCGCCTAAAATTGGACATCACGGTAGTTTAGACATTGTCAAATTTGATCCGACCGTTCCTACTAACTTCAATAATCCATTAATTTCATTTAACCTTAAAGGAGGTCACTTTGTTGAGTCGGCCTATCCTCAGCCACCAAACCCTTTAGTGTTTGATGCGGATATTGAAGCGACGAATGTGCCGGTAGTAAGTATCCCAGCTTGTAAACCTCGGTAGATTTTTAAAAGTAAATTTTTTTGGTTGCTAAGGTCAATTTACTTAAGTTAACCATTAATATTTTAATGCTTTTTTATCTTCGTACCAAAAGATTAAGTGTTAAACGCTTTGTTCTCTCCAAAGATTCTTTTGCTTATCGTGATCCTGTGGGAAGATATAAAAGAAGTATTTTTGATCATTTTAAGCCTAAGAAATAATTCCTAAGGCCTCTTAACCGAAACTTAACAAGTTAATTTAAAGCTCTGTTCTTTTTCTTACGAAAAGAAATAAGTGTTTAGGTTCTTTTCTTACCCAAGAGTTTGTGGGGTTTTATTTTTTTCGACATTTTTGATTCAAAGAATTTCTTTTTCAAGAGTGCCTCACGAGACAGAAGGATTTCAAGATCAAAGGATTAAACTTTCTTCTGAAGAAGAGGGTATGTATTCAAAAAATCAAAGTAGGTTTTGGGATTCGTGTCCGTATTATTTAATTGAAAAAATTGAAGCAGATTCAAGTTTGAGTGTTAGAAATTGGCATGGCAAAAAAGAAGGCAGTTCGGACGATTATTGTTCAAATGCTCTTTCAGAATTAGTTGAATCTCCAGATGCAGTAGAAATTTCAAAACGACTTGCTCTTCATCCAATGACAAGTTTGGAAAATAGTGGGAAGACTCTTTCAGAGCAATGTATAAACTCCGTCAAAAATCCTGAAAGAAGAAAGCTTTTAGTAGCAGAGTATCATTCCAACATGGCTCGTCTGAAAGTGGCATCATTAGCTTCTCTCGAAAGTATGACAGCGATTGATTCTCTTTTGGGCAAGAGCTCTCTTAAGAATGTTGATTGCGATAAAGATGACATGTCTCACGTTTTAGAGGGTTGCCAAAAGCTTAAGTCTTGCCAGCCTAAAGGAGGGTTGGATCTTCAAGCAAGTGAATTGCAAGCTGTTTATCCTCAATATTTAACACTCAAAAAAGAAGTAAGTAATTTGAGGTCTGCAAATGCATTATCAAGCATGAGTATGAGCCCGGCCTATATTCCAAATTCTACCCAAACTCTAGTGAATGCAGAGCGAGAAAAAAAAGCCTCAGAATATGAAAAAAGAATTCAGGCTCTTGAATCTATTTATCCTCTATTAGGTGGAAAGGTTTTTAATAGAACGCTTGATCTCTCAAAGCAAAACTTCAAGGAAGCTATTCAGAAACAACTTGAAAAAAGTCGTGAAAAAATTCTTGAGGAATTTAAGCAATATCACGGAGGCGTTCAGTGTATGAATGGGGTGGGCGGCTGTAGGGATTTTGATGATATTCTAAAGAAAGCACCTCCTCTTCATATTGCAGATTTCAAAAG
>JBAXJW010000282.1:0-2134 GCA_037137635.1 bacterium
GATTACCAAACGTAGGAAAATCAACTCTTTTTAATGCGCTCACTTTGGCGGAAAAAGCTCAGGCAGCAAACTATCCGTTTTGCACAATCGATCCAAACGTGGGAGTTGTGCCTGTTCCTGATGAGAGACTTAATAAAATCGCAGAACTTTTTAAACCTGAAAAAACTTTGCCAACCTCTGTTTCTTTTGTGGATATTGCCGGCCTTGTAAAAGGAGCGAGTCAGGGCGAAGGCTTAGGGAATCAGTTCTTAGGTCACATCAAAAACTGTAATGCGATTTGCCAGGTTGTTCGTTGTTTCGAAGATGGCAATGTCATTCACGTAAATGGATCTGTTGATAGTGTGCGTGATGTGGAAGTGATTGAAACGGAACTCATGCTTGCAGATTTAGAAACTGTTTCTAAAAAACTGGAAAGAACAAAAAAACTTTCAAAGACGGGTGATAAAGAATCTGTCGCTGCGACCGAAGTTTTAACTTTTGTAAAAGAAGCTTTGGAGCAAGGAAAACCTGTTCGTGCCTTGAAGCTCGATCCTGAAAAATTAGTGTATTTAGCAGATAGTCATTTGATTACTCAAAAGCCGCTTCTTTACGTGGGTAATGTCAAAGAAGACGATGCGGGTAAAGAAGAGCAAAATCCTCATTATCAAAAATTAAAAAAATTGGCGGCTGAACAGGGCGCTGAGGTTATTCCTATTTCTGCTCAAGTGGAATCAGAGTTGATTTCTTTGAGTGAAGCAGAACGCTTGGAATTCTTGAAAAGCTTGGGTTTTCCGGAGCCAGGTCTCAATAAGCTTATTCGAGCCGTGTATAAACTCCTAGGGCTGAGTACTTATTTCACAGCAGGTCCTAAGGAAGTCCGTGCGTGGACCATTCAAACAGGATGTAAAGCTCCGCAAGCGGCAGGTGTCATTCATACTGATTTTGAGCGAGGCTTTATTTGCGCCGAAACATATCACTTCAATGATCTGGTAAAATATGGGAGTGAGGCAAAGATTAAAGAAGCTGGCCTTATGCGCACAGAAGGCAAAGGCTATGAGGTTAAAGACGGCGATCTTTTGCATTTCCGTTTTAACGTCTAATTTTTTTTCTTTTTTATCTTATTCAAATTTTAGTCAAGACAAGTGGACTTATCATGGTCCAAGCGGGGATAAGCTTTTTTCTCGTTGCGGTAAAGATTTAGGAAGCCCGCTTGTAAGCGTCGAGGATATTGCAAAGCAATATTCGCTTCAGTTAAAAGGAAAAGAAGATTTTGAATTGCGTGATCTATCTTCGGGTCGGGTTATTCTTTTTTCAATTCGCCATAATCAAGTGCATTCTTTGGCTTGGAAACAAGAGTTGTCGACACGTCCTGTTTGGATAAGTGAGAAAAGAAAAAAGCAACTTTGCGTTCCTCTTGATTTTGGGGATCGTGCCCTTACTCCTTTGTTGAGTGGGCAGGCGCCCGAATCCTGGAATAAACATTTGCAATATGTTCAACACGCTCAAGTCGTAATTGATCCGGGGCATGGGGCAAATGACTGGGGTGCTTCTGGGAGTTTTAAGGGCGAAGTTTTTAAAGAAAAGGATTTAACTCTTGAGTTTGCTCGCGAGTTAAATGCAACCTTTAAGGAAAAGGGAATTGAAAGTGTTTTGACTCGAAATCAAGATCACTTTGTTTCACTTTCTGAACGCACTTCTTTAGTGAATAAATTGAAGCCAAAGTTGTTTTTGTCACTTCATATGAATTCAAACGGCATAGAGCCAGGTTTTGAAATTTTTACTCTCTCTCAATATAAAAAAGATCGAAAATCTCTTTTTGAAATTGGAAAGAAAGTTTCAAAGTTAAATGAAAAAGCTTTGATGACTTTTAAGTCAACGGCCAAACAGGAACTTTCGGTTCAGTGGGCAGCTTTTTTAAAAAAAATACTTTCTTCGTTTTTGTCTCCTGTAAAAGCTGGAATGAGACATGAGTCTTTCTTCTTGCTTTATGCAGTTGAAACGCCAGGGATTCTTCTGGAGCTCGGTCATATCGATCGCGAGGAAGATATGCGGTTTTGGCTCAATACCGAAAAGCGAAAAGAAATTTGGAAGAAAATAGCTGCTCAGTTTTTAGAAGAAAGCAAAAAGTCCAAGTTTTAGTAGTGAAGAATTCCTA
>JBAXJW010000283.1:0-2131 GCA_037137635.1 bacterium
GAGACGTTTTTGATTTTATTCCAGCGTTTTGACCAGTGAAGTCTTTCGGCAACGCTCGCCCAGAATGTTTCTTGATTTTCGGAAGCTTTTTTAAATTCGTTGGCAGCCTGGAGATCCATGCTGCCAACTTAAGATGATCAATTTGAGAGGACAAGACTCAGTACGGAAATTGTGCGGAAGTTATTTAACTTCAGTAGCTACGCACTGAACAAGAATTGCGCTTTCTGTTCCTCTGTAATCTTCTGATGTTGCCACTTGAGATTGAATATTTTTAAAGAGGAGAGGTTTTTTCCAGATTAAGAGAAAAGGGACTTGAGACTTTGTCCAGAAACTTGCACTTCCTCTTGTGAAGTTAGAGCTGAAAACTTCAGATACAGTTAAGTTGTGATCTTGGCTGTTGTCTTTGTTCCCTAATTTTAAAAAATCGGTTACGTTTGGTAAACGCCAGCGAAGATTTAAATCATTTTTTTCTTTGCAGATTTTGTAAGCTTCTTCTCGAGAATTTGCATCAGAATTGTTTTCAGTTTCCCAAACAAGTCCAGATTCAACGTCTTGATAGTATTCAGTGCTCAGAACTTCGTCTTGACCTGCTCTTAAAGCAACGAGCTTCATAACTTGGCCAGTTGATAAATGTTTTTCAACATTGCCACAGTCGCTGATTCTTTGAGCAACAGTTAAACCTTCATCTAAACCACAATCTAATTTTGAAAATTTTAAAATTTGATCGCTTTCAGTAAAAGCATTGTTTTGAGCAGCTTGTTTGCCACAAGAAGATAAAACGAGAAGTACGAAAAGGGTGAGGGGTTTTTTAACTTTAAGCATTGTAAGCGGTTTCCTTTGTTAGTTTTTTAAGGAATTTATCGCCAATAACGCTAAAGGTCAACGCTTTTGGTCAAAGTATAAGCAATTGAAATTATTGTATTTTTACTTCTTAGGTTTTTTGGGGTCTTCTTTTTTTTCTTCAGCTTGGAAATTACCATCAGATACACATTGAACTAAAAAGGGCTTGTTCGAGTTAGAACTAGGCGCAATTTCAGAGCTTGTTTCTTTAAAGACTAAGGGCCTTTTGTTGTTTGAATTTAAAAGAGCTTTGTTGTTTGTAGGAGCAATGGAGCTTGTCCAAAAATGAAAATTATTTATGTATCTTCGATCAAAAGTGGATTCAAAAATTTCTTTAATTTGATGATTTTGATCAACACTTTGTTTTTCGTCCTTAGTGAAATTTCCGAATTTTAAAAATTCAATATGGCTGGGTAAGCGCCATCTTAAATTGAGCGCTTTTTTGCTCTCACAGATTTTTTTTGCGTCTTCTTGAGAAAGGGCAATATTGTTTGAACTTGTTTGCCAAATAAGGCCAGTGCTTGGGTCTTTGTGAAATTCTTGAATTTCACCAAATTGTTGATCGATCACAACGCTTGAAGCGTTATCAACAATTGCTTTTACATATTTGCGGGCCACAAGACTAAGAGCTTGTCCGTTTGCGAGAGTTTTTGTTTCGTTACATTGTTCGATTCTTTGCTCAATGCTGAGATCTTTTTCTGTACCGCAATCGAACCTTTCTGGAATTTGCCCGCACGAAGCGGAGAGGAAAAGAAGTGCAAGAAGGGAGGGAGAAGTAGAGTTTTTAAGTATCATTCAATATTCCTTTAATGTATTTAAGACCTGGCTATTATAACAGCCATAACGCATAATGTCAAAAACCAGTTAAGAGCATAAGTAATTGAAATAGCTATGTTTTTCTTCTAGACGAAAACACTCTGAAAGAGTTTGCAATGATCACAAGATCCGAAAAAGCCATAGATATAGTGCATAGGACTGGGGAAATAAGTCCCATAAAAGCTAAGGGTATAGCCACCACGTTATAGGCAAAAGCCCAGAAAAGATTTTGCCTAATTGTGAGCATTCCCTTTTTAGCTAAATCAAAAGCTTCATAGATTGCAGAGAGGTCTTTAGTGAGTAACACGATATCTGCAGATTGTTTTGCCAAATCAGAGGCCGAGCTCACAGCAATCCCAAGATCTGCCGCTTGCAGTACAGGAGCGTCGTTGAGTCCATCTCCTACAAATGCAACTTTTTGTGTTTCTTTTTGAAAGCTTTGCAAGACTTTTACTTTATCGATGGGGCTGAGTTC
>JBAXJW010000284.1:0-2128 GCA_037137635.1 bacterium
CCGCATATGCTATGATTGGACTGGGCCTTGCTGGCATGGCTGGCGGCTTAATTGCCATGAACCAAAACGGGAAAAATGCAAAAGAACTCACCCCTGGTGGTATCACAAGTGGCCTTACTACCGGCCCAACTAACCCAAACTTGCCTAAAAATCCTGATGGTTCACCCCTATCAATTCCCGACAAATGCAAAGAATTTCCTCAATTGTGTAAATGCAATGATTCAGCCTGCAACCAACCCAGTATTCAATTACCTCCAAAAGATGACTTAGAAAAATTAATGCGTGCAAGCGCTGGAAATAAAGGCGTAGCACCCGACGGCTCAACTCTCGACGACGCTCTTGCTAAACTCAACGACAACTACGACAAAGCAAAAGATGCCGCTGATGCTTTCAACCAACAATCTGCAGCAGGTGCCTTCCTTCCAGGCGGAGATAGCGGCCTAGGCGGAGACTCGAGTGGATCCGGCGATGAGTATATGGGTCTCAACAAAGGAGATGGCTCAGACTCTGCGTCCAAAGGTGGTGGCTTTGATTCTCCCTCAAACCCCTTTGCGAATAACAGCAACGCTGATTTAGACAACCTCAAAAAAATGCGCGGAGAACCCGATCCCGTAACACCTGTGGGGCTCAACCTTCAGAACAACAATACCAACAAGCTTCTCTCTATTTTTGAGAGAGCAGCGCGAGTTTTGCGCGGAGACCGCAACCGCGATATCTCACTTGCCAAAATTGAATGGACCCGCAAGGAAGCCCTCAAAAAGCAAGGAAAAGCTCGGTCTACGATTTCTGCTCCAAAACAATAATTTTGTATCTTTTGTAAAAAGACAAAATCGATTAACGTTTACCGCATGAAAATCGCAATCAATGGATTTGGAAGAATTGGACGTTTAGTAACTCGTGCTTATTTTGAAAATGAAGCTCTTCATAAGCATTTAGACCTTGTAGCCATCAACGATCTTACAAGTGCCGAAGACGCAGCTTTTGGATTTAAATACGACTCTGTTCACAGAAAATTCAAAGGAACAGTAGTCGGCGAAAAAGGTAGCATCACCATTAACGGAAAAAAAATCAAATATTGTGGAACTGCAAACCCTGCAGAAGCTCCTTGGAAAGAACTCGGCGTTGACATCGTTTTGGAATGTTCTGGATTTTATACAAACAAAGAAAAAGCGAGTCTTCACCTCAAGGCGGGCGCAAAACGCGTGATCATTTCTGCTCCTGGAACAAACGTCGATCGCACAATTGTCATGGGCGTGAATCACACCGAATTCAATCCTGCGACGGACTTTGTTTTGAGCAACGCTTCTTGTACCACAAATTGCTTGGCTCCTTTTGCAAGCGTTCTCCATGAGAATTTTGAGATCTTGCACGGACTCATGACGACTATCCATAGCTACACAAACGACCAACGCTTGCTCGATGCAGCTCACAGCGACCCACGTCGCGCTCGCGCGGCTGCGATCAACATGGTACCTACTTCAACTGGTGCCGCAAAAGCGGTGGGTGAAGTCATCCCTGCATTAAACGGTAAACTCGACGGACTGTCCGTTCGCGTTCCAACTCCAGATGTTTCTTTTACTGATCTCGTTGTGACTTTGAAAAAAGAAGTTACCAAGGATGAGATCATCAACGCCCTTTCAAAAGCTGCTGAAGGCAAGCTCAAAGGCATTATGACTGTTTCAAAAGAACCTCTTGTGAGCAGTGACTTTTTGGGTGACTCACACAGCTCTATCGTTGATGCTGATTTGACGTATGTCATTGGTGGAAACGAAAAGGGTAAAGGAAACATGGCGAAGATTTGCGCTTGGTACGACAACGAACACGGTTTTTCAAACCGCATGCTCGACCTGTGCAAATACATCGGCGAAAAAACTCTCTAAGGCATTGTCATGAAAGCTACGCTCTCAGACTATCCTGGCGGTCAGTTAATCAAAAGTATTTCTCAAGGTGAGTTCAAAAACAAACGCGTTTTTTTACGCGTTGATTTTAACGTCCCTTTGAAGAATGGAAAAGTAACGGACGACACTCGCATCACAGCGGCTCTTCCCACAATTAATTTTCTTCGTGAAAAAGGTGCGCGATTGATCATCGCTTCTCACTTGGGAAGGCCCAGAGGCAAACCTGAAGC
>JBAXJW010000285.1:0-2091 GCA_037137635.1 bacterium
CAAACAATAGTGGGCCCAGACGGGCTCGAACCGTCGACCCACGGATTAAAAGTCCTGTAGAAAAAGCCCGCCTTCCATAAGGCTAGCCGTTTTTCCCGTTCAAATTGAAGGGAAAAACCTAAATGTTCGAACCAATTTCCGCCTGTGCCACTACGGTGCCACGAAATCTCATGCGTGCATTCGCGCCGATACTGGACGAGATGAAAAATTCGTATGCAGAAAATCGGGGGCTAGTCACTATCCCCGGCATGACAAAGCAAAATAACGCTGGCGCTTGGGCTGGCATAAAACTCCTAACGGTTCCCCAAGTCTGTGAAATCCTACAAATATCGCAATCCACTTTCTACAAGTGGGGTAACAAGAAGCAAGCCCCCAAGGCTATGCGCCTGCCAAATGGCTCCCTGCGAGTCCAAGAAGAGCACTTGAACAACTTCATCAGAAAGTTAGCTAAGGCGGGTCGCGCCAATGCTTAAAGTCCAGATATTTAATGTGACAAAGAATGAAAAACGCCCTCTGCCCTATCGCCTCAAATGGCGTGTGGGGGATCGAGATAAATCTAAGTCTTTCAAGAGAAAAGGCGAGGGCGATGCCTTCAAGCGAAAACTTGAGAGAGCATTAGAGGATGGTTTATCTTTCAGCCCATCGACTGGCCTTCCAGAACTTTGGGGCAAGACGTTAAAAACTTTCGCTGAAGTGGCCAGAGAGCATTCTGCTTCAAAGTGGCATGAGTGGTCTCCAACATCTCGCGTTTCCCACACCGAATCAATCGCAACTGTTATTTACGAACTACTCAGACCGTATGGGGCTAGTAAGTACGAGCGCCCCTGTGTTTTGCGAGTGATTAGGAATCTACTTATCAACCAAAACAAATTGGAGGGTACTGCCCATGAAAAAGAGGTACTTCAGTACGTTTTAAGCAATTCGTGCAAAATGAATGAGATTTCGATTGAAAAAGTGAGCGAAGTGCTCAAAAAAATTGATATTAATTCCATAAATGGTGAGCCTGCGTCAAAAGACTTATTCCGCAAGCGCAAGCAAACCTTTGGCACTGTTATGGATTATGCCTATCGGCATAATTACATCGACGACAACACTTTCAAGAGAGTAAAGACAAAAAAGATTGAAACTCTGGAGGCCCTTGATCCGATAGTTGCACTAAACCCGGCAGATTGTCGAAATTATTGCCAAGTCCTTCGCAACTGGGCAAAAGTTAAAAAAGGTTATTTCATGGAATCGGCTGATTTTTTAGAAATTGTCTGGCTTGCTGGGCTTCGCCCTAGTGAAGTCGCAGGGTTGAAAGTCAAAAATGTAAATCTGTTTTTGGATCAACGAACCAGTTATCTAAAAGTAGATTGCGCAGTCGTTTCGCTATTAAGTGGGTATGCCGACAACCAAGCGACCCAAGTCAGCAAAGGACTAAAGGCAAGGGGCAATAAAGCTTTCCGAAATGTTCCAATTCTTGCTGAACTTCGTCCAACAATCGAAAGGTTAGTTGAAGACAAAGACCCAGAAGACTTTCTCTTTACTGATCCAAAAACCGGTACTAAGCCAGTAAAAACAGATTTGGTAAATCGCTATTTCAAAAAAGTCTGTCTGAGTAGCCACACTACCTATGACCTACGCCATACCAATGCTTCCATTTTAATTTACTCTGGGCTCAACATTGTTGAAGTCGCAAATCGGTTGGGAAATTCTGTTGATGTTTGCCAGAAGGTTTACCTCCACATGCTCAATAAGGTTGAAGATATAAATCTAAGTAGAGAAGATGATTTCCTCAAAAATGCAGTCAAGCCTCTAAAATTTGAAATTTATGAAATTGGGACAAATTATTGGGAGCCCCCGATTCCAAAGAACTAAGAAATAAAGCCCCTTCTTTTTACGGAAGGGGCTTTATGATTTGGTATGACAAAGCAATAAACACTGTGGTCTATTTCTTTTTATCTTCCCCAAATCAGAGAAGAAATCTGACTGTTGTGGAAGTATTTACTCACTTAAAAAATAAGTGAGCCCGCTCGGGCTCGAACCGAGGACCCAAAGATTAAAAGTCTTTTGCTCTACCAACTGAGCTACGGGCTCATGCTATTAAATTTT
>JBAXJW010000286.1:0-2090 GCA_037137635.1 bacterium
ACCTGATTTGTAAAATCTACCAGGAGAATAGAATTCTTTTTGACAATACCCATCAGCAAAATTAATCCAATCATCGAAAAAATATTCAAAGACTGATTGGCTATCAATAGAGCAACAAAAGCTCCTGACACACTAAAAGGCAACGCAACCAATACCGTCAACGGATGAAGAAAGCTATTAAATTGCGAAGCAAGCACCATATAAGAAATTAAAATTCCCAAAAAAAGTGCCGCCATTAAACTCGACATGGATTCTTGAAAAGTTTTTGCACTTCCACTGACTTGAATAAAGTATCCAGAGGGCAAAATGTTTTTTGAAAGGCGCTGAATTTCCTCAATCGCATTTGCTTGCGAAGCACCTGGGGCAACGTTTGCAAAAACAGTAATTGCACGTTGGCGATTTTGCCTTGAAATTCCCTGAAGACTCATTCTCTCTTCAAGTTTGACAACTGAACTTATGGGAATAAGTTCTCCTCGATTATTTCGAACATCCAATTTTTTTACATCCTCAGGACTTTTACGCTCACCTTCCTCAAGACGAACTCGAACATCGTAGCGATGTCCGCCCTTTGAGAATTTTCCTGCTATCTTTCCTCCCATTAAAGCATCAACGGTACTACTGACATCTGCAATGCTCACTCCAAAAGCTCGCGTTTTTTCTCGATCAGGAACCACACGAAGCTCAGGCATTCCCTCACGATAATCAGTATCGATATCTGTCATCATTTTTGTTTGATCCATAGCTTGAGTTATTTTTGAAACAGAATCTGTTAACACAGGCCATTCAGGACCCTGAACTGTAAACTCAATCGGATAACCCCGCTTTGCACTAAATCCACTCAAAGATAAATCCTGAAGAGTAATTTTTGCACCCTTTACCCCCTTGAATTCTTTTCTCAAAACTTCCATCAATTCTTGTTGAGTCAGTCGTTTTTTAAAAGTTTTGTCGTAAGGACGATCCCCGTAGTCTTTTAATGTAATAAAAATATTCGCAGCATTTACCTCGGAACCCTGCCCAATCGTTGAAAAGTATTGTGAAACCTCTGGCCTTTGCGAAAGAACCTTTTCTATTTCTGCAACTTTTGTATCTGTCACATTCATAGAAGATCCAATATCGGTTCGTATTCGCATAAAAAGTCTTGATTGATCTTGGGAGGGCACAAATTCTTTTCTCAAGAATGAGAGACTTGCATAGCTTAAAGCAAAAAAAACAGCAGCTCCCACAAGAACCTTTCCTCGGTGATTCAAAACTTCTTTCACCATTTTTTGATATGAATGTGCACTTTTTTCGAAAAAAGCTTCGATCGCTTTTCCAATTTTAGATTTTCTCTCTGAAAGATCCAAAAATTGCGAGCATCTCATAGGAGTGAGAGTCAAGGCCTCCAAAAGAGATAAGGCCACCGCAACAGATAGAGTCACACCAAACTGGTAGAAAAACTTTCCAATAATTCCCTTCATAAAAGCAACGGGAAGAAAAATGGCAATGATCGCAACAGTTGCCGCCAGAGCTGCAAAAGTAATTTCACGAGACCCATCAAGAGCTGCTAAAAAACGATCCTTCTTCATTTCTTTATGGCGAACAATGTTTTCAAGAACCATGATGGCATCATCCACGACAATTCCGATTGCTAGAGAAAGAGCCAATAATGTGAAAGTATTTAAAGTAAACCCAAGAGCGAGCAAAACCATAAAGGTTCCCACAACAGAGGTTGGAATAGCGAGAATCACGTTCATCGTTGCCGACCAAGAACCCAAAAAAGCCCAGCAAACAAGGGCCGTTAAGATAGCCGATAAAATTAAAGTGAAATTTAATTCGTGAACAGAATCTTCGATAAATTTTGTAGAATCAAAACGAACAGCGACCTCTACATCTTTGGGTAAAATCTTTTTTACTTCTTCCAGTCTTTCTTTGACCGCTTTAGCAACAGCAACCGCATTTGTTCCTCTTTGTTTTCTGATTCCAAGGCCCACAGCCGAAACACCCATCACTCGACTCTTTGAGCGCACATCATTCAATCCATCTTCAATCCGAGCCACTTGATTCAATCGAATGGGATTATAATTAGGCGCCCCACCTCGTTTGCTGATAAC
>JBAXJW010000287.1:0-2079 GCA_037137635.1 bacterium
GTTTGCGATCACAGGGTTTTATCATCGATACTTTTCTCATCGCACATTTAAGACGTCACGTTTTGCGCAGTTTTTATTTGCGGTGATTGGTAATACGGCTATTCAGCGAGGAGCTCTTTGGTGGGCGGCGACTCATCGCCACCATCATAAGCACTCCGACCAAGAAGAAGATACTCATTCGCCGGTGGTGAATGGTTTTTGGTGGTCGCATATTGGATGGCTAACAAGCAGTAAAAATTTTCCTACCGATTACTCCTCTATTAAGGATTTAGCTAAATACCCTGAGCTCGTTTTTTTAAATCGATTTGATTTAATTGTTCCGGCACTTTTTGGAGTAAGTCTTTATTCTTTGGGATTTTTTTTACAGGTATATTTTCCTGCTCTTGAGACCTCTGGGTCTCAGGTTTTTGTGTGGGGTTTTTTTGTAAGCACAGTTTTTTTGTTGCACGGAACTTTGATGATTAATTCTTTGGCGCATGTCTTTGGGCGTCGTCGTTTTGAGACCTCAGATGATAGTCGCAATAGTTTGGTTCTTGCGCTCATTACTCTTGGTGAGGGATGGCATAATAATCACCATCGCTACATGGCTTCCACTCGCCAAGGTTTTTACTGGTGGGAGATTGATGTGACTTACTACATTTTAAAAATACTTTCCTGGCTTGGAATTGTATGGGACTTAAGAGAGGTTTCTGAAAGTGTTTATGCTGAAAAGTTTCAAGGTCTTGAAAGTGTTCTTGAGAGTTGAGTTAAAAAAGTTGAGCTTGAAGTTATAGTTAAAGTTAAACTGTTAACTTCTTTCTTAATTTATCTGCTTCGTTAAAGATTAATTCTTTTCTCTCGGGTTTCATTTTCTCAACAGATCTTGCCATCATAGAGAGGCGAGGGTTTTTGAGGAAAAAATCTTTATGTTTGTCGATGAATTGCCAGTACAAGCCATCTACGCCTTCGCACCAAGAATTAGAGTGAGAGTCTTTTTTAAAAGGGCCCATTTTTATATAGTAATTTGATCCGCAAAAATAAGGTTTTGTAGCAAAGATTCCTCCATCGCTGAAAAGCGCCATTCCATATACATTGGGTCCCATTACCCAATCTGAAGAATCAATGAACATCTCCATGAACCAGCGATGGGATTCTTGGGGGTGAATTTCTAACAAGAGCATTAAGCTACCTAGTACCATGAGTCGCTCGATATGGTGGCAATATCCGTAGCGAATAACTTTCTTTAAGGTCGCATCAAGAGGGGGGATGCCTGTTTCTCCAGTGTACCAATGAAGAGAGAGCTTTTTCTCGTGTTTCCAAAAGTTAGAGCTTTCTTGTTTTTCACTAAAGTTTTGATAAATGCCTCTGATGAACTCACGCCAACCTATAATTTGTCTGATGAAACCCTCTACAGAGGCTAAAGGTGTTTTGTTTTTCTTGGCAAAAGCTAAAGTCTTTTGGATGACTTCATCGGGAGTTAAAAGTCCTGTGTTTAAAAAGGGAGTCAGGACGGAGTGGAAGACAAAATCTGAATGCACGGGTATCGCATCTTCATAGGGACCAAAACTATTGAGGCGCTCACGCAAAAAATTATCCAGCCAAAGAAGAGCTCCTTCGTGATCAACGGGCAGCCAGAAGTTTTGAGACTTACCTGGGTGATCGGGGAAGTTTTTATCCACAACTTTACTGACTTCAAGCGTAACGAGAGAGGCTTTAGGGAAAGTTGGTTCAGGGGGTGTTATTTTTGCGGGAAGGGCTTTTCTGTTTTCTTTGTCAAAGCTCCATTGCTCACCGAGAGGTTTATTGTTTTTGTCGATGAGTATTTTAAGTCTTTTACGTTGAGCCTCGT
Source organism: bacterium (assembly GCA_037137635.1). Classification (GTDB taxonomy): domain Bacteria; phylum Bdellovibrionota; class UBA2428; order UBA2428; family UBA2428; genus CANIGN01. The sequence continues at coordinate 1,829 of JBAXJW010000287.1, forward strand.
AAAAGTTTTTCATGAAAGGTTTTTTGTATTTTGAAAGATAGCTTTTAAAGTTTTCTCTCGAAGTTAAAAACATGGGACTTTCTAAAACTTCTTGTTTTATTTTTAAATCAGCTAAAAGATTAAGAATTCTTTTTTCAAAAAATTTATCTTCAATTTCAAAAGTCAAAACGAAGTTAATTTTTTTCTTATTAAGAAAGTCTTTGAGGGATTCATCGTAGTTTTTAAAAGCTGTAGAGTGAAGTTTTTCGTAG
>JBAXJW010000288.1:0-2075 GCA_037137635.1 bacterium
GTCGTGGAGATAGAGGATGTGAACTATGAATCAATTCGAAGCACACAAAAATTCAGAGCTCAAAAAAATTGCAAGTGGAAGCGTCAAAGATATTTATTCTGCTTTAAACTCAGACTCACTCCACTTTATTTTTAGCGATCGTGTCTCTGTTTTTGATTATGGCTCCTTGCCCGAAAAGATTCCTCATCGCGGAGAAGCTTTAGCCACTTTTGCTCAACATGTTTTTCATAATATCTCGACCCCTTCGACATTCTTAGGGGCCTCTGAACTGGGCACAGCCGCCCTCAAGATGAAAAAAGTGAGTCACCCAAAGTTCAATCTTTCTTCAGATGTTCTTGATTTTGTTCCTCTTGAAGTCATTTTTAGATGGGGTGTTCCCGAGGGCTCAAAACTTTTACAAAAAGGGCATAAAGTTTTTGAAAAATTTTCGGAACCCAAAATTCAATTCACAACAAAACTCGAAGCCTTTGATCGTGACTTAACAGATACTGAGGCTTCAACTCTCCTTCCAAAGGGACTTTCTCTAACAGAACTCCAAAACTTCACGCAAAATTGTGCAACGGAACTCAAAAACTTATTTGAATCTTGTGGCCTCACTCTTTGGGATGGAAAGATCGAAGTTGCCTTTCACAAAACAGAATCTCAACTTTACCTTATCGATGCCATCACTCCTGATGAGCTACGTTTAACCTGCAACGACTATCCCCACATTCCTCTTTCAAAGGAACTCCTCCGTAGATGGTATCAAAAAACTCTCTGGCCCTTTGATCTGCAAAAACTTAAACAAGAAAGGGGACAAGACTGGAAGCAAGATGCCCCTCGCCCTCCCAAGCTTGGCGATTGGCGCGTTCAACAATTTAGCCAACTTTTCTTAAACCTTTGTGATGTTCTTGAGAAAAAAAATCCTGAGCCACTTCTAGATTGGATAAAACTTGAAAGCATCAAGCCAAAAGTTTTCGTCTTAGGAAAAGGTGGCCGAGAAACGGCTCTCAAATGGCGCCTCAATCAAGAAGGCTGTGAAGTCATCGAGCAAGCTGAAGAAGCCGATGCAATTTTGATTAGCAATGACAACGACCTTGCAAAAGGTTTAGTAAATGAACTTTTTGAAAAACAAGATTGGGTTGTCGGTCCCCGTAAAGAAGCAGCCCACATTGAGTGGTCAAAGCTTTTTGGAAAAAAGATCGCAGAAGCTGCAAAAATTCCGCTCGCAAGATGGACTTCCGATTCGGAAGAAGCCCGAAAAAAACTAGAACTCCCTGTGATCAAACAAGACGGCCTCGCTGCCGGTAAAGGAGTGGTCGTTCCCGATAACCTCAAAGAATTTGACGAAACTGTTTCTCAATGGGCAGGACACACCCTTCTCTTTGAAGAACGTCTTCGGGGTGAAGAAGCCTCCGTTTTTTTCTGGATACATCCTCAAGGCCAGGGATTTAAAGTAGATTTCTTAGGAGCTGCACAAGACTTTAAGCGTCGCTTTGAAAACAACAAAGGTCCGAACACTGGAGGCATGGGCGCCAAAAGCCCCCATCCTTCCCTCAAAGAAAAAGATATTCAAAAATTTAAACTTTGGGCAGAGCAAACAGCTTTCGCCTTAAAAAAAGAAGGAATTCTCTACTCAGGAGTTTTATTCATGGGACTTTTGAACGATCTCAAAAGCGGATGGATGCTTCTCGAATACAACGCGCGCTTTGGGGATCCCGAAACACAAGCCCTTGTTCATCTTTGGAAAAATCAACAATTTCTGAGATCACAGCTTGCGCTCTCTCTCACAGAATATCCTCAAGCTGACATCGAAGACACAAACGTTCTTTGCCTTGCACTTGTTCATCCTCAATACCCAAGCGCCGGAGCGCCGCTGTCGTTGCGTGAATGGAACTTAGACTCCCAACAAGAGACTCATCTCTTTCGAAGTGGTTCATCAAGTGGACGCATGGCCTACCTTTGCGTGAAAGATAAAACAAATCCAGGCATCCTTGCAGAAAAACTGATGAACACATCTCCTTGGGCTGGAACTCTCGAATGGAGAAAGGACATCCTTCAATGAAGATTTACGTCACAAAAGCTGAATCGAAAAC
>JBAXJW010000289.1:0-2074 GCA_037137635.1 bacterium
GCTCCTAAATCTAAAATTGCATCGGGTTTTATTTTTTTTAGAATTGAAAGATGTTCAATCGCAGGAGCAACCCCAAAAGAAAGAGCTTTCCAACAATTCCTATCAGTTAAAGAACTTAAAAGCTTACGAACCCGTAAAATAAAAAGAGCAGTATCCACTTAATGAATTATGGCAAATTATAAAAAAAATTCAATTTATATAGAGAAATTTAATTAAACACTCACGTCAAAGTCTCTCAATGCAGAGTTGAGAGAGGTTTTTTCATCGGTACTCTTCGTGCGTTCACCGATAATCAAAGCGCAGGCTAATTGATAATTTCCGGCAGGAAAGCTTTTGGAACGAGTCCCTGGAACAACTACTGAACGAGGGGGAACCATTCCCTTATAAACTTTTTCACTACTGCCTCGAACATCAATAATCGGAGTAGAGCCTGTGAGAACCACATTTGCTCCCAAAACCGCACCTTCACCCACCTGAACACCTTCCACAACAATCGCTCGTGATCCAATAAAGCAATGATCCTCAATGATGACAGGCTTTGCTTGCAGAGGCTCAAGGACGCCCCCTATACCCACTCCACCACTCAAATGAACACCTGCACCCACCTGAGCACAGGATCCTACAGTGGCCCATGTGTCGACCATGGTTCCCGCTCCCACATACGCGCCAATATTCACAAATGAAGGCATCAATACACAGCTTGGAGCCACATAGGCACCATAGCGAGCAATCGATCCTGGAACAGCACGCACTCCTTGGTCAGTCGACCACTTTTTGAGAGGAACTTTATCAAAAGCGGAGTACTGCCCCGCTTCAAAATTTTCGATTTTTCGAATTCGAAAATAAAGCAAAACTGCTTTTTTAATCCATTCCAAGACGCCCCACTCGCCACCCTGTTTTTCGCAAACTCTTGATTTTCCTTGATCAAGAGAATGAATCACCTGAAGGACTGCAGAATTGTGTTTGTCGCTTTTTAAAAACTTTTCTGGATCTAAATAAAACTCTTCAATTAAATCTCTCATGATTTTTTCTCAATTTCTGTATTCACTGTTTTATCAGCCAAATATTGCAAAGCTGCCAAAACAGCAGGAGCGTGTAAAGTCCACGCAGCTTCGTGCGGGGAGTCTCTTTCAATTTCATATGTAATTGTTGGGATATTGCGCTCCCCACCCGCCCATGTTCCAAACGAACCTGGCGTTGGATAACCAATGCTATCATCAATGCGATAGCCGCATTTGGCTGCAATCACTTCTGCAAGTTCTTTAGAAGGACCATTGTAATTGATTACGGGATCATATGAGTGAAAAGTCAAAATCGCATTGAACTGTTCTTTTTCAACAAGAGCCATCAAAGCTTGTGTCTCAGGTTCTGAACCCGCAGAAGGTCCCGGCACATAACGTTCATTCGCTGCCTTTGAAGTCCAATCCTTCGTTGGCATATTGCGATTTAAATCCACACCATTGGAATTAAGACGTGTGTTCGCTAAACATCCATCGGGATTCATTCGTGGAATCGCATAAATAGCGAGTTTGTTTTCAAAAGATTTCCAATCAGCACGTCTAAGAAAGTTTTCAACGAAAGTGTAACCTTCGGGTTCGTCTCCATGTACGCCCCCCATTAACAAAACCTTCACCGGACCTTCCGTTAAGCGAAAAATTTCGATATCTAAACCCTTTACAGAAGTTCCAAAAACTATTTTTTCCACAGCACACAGATTATTTGAAATTTTGATTCACTCAAGTGATGATGAGGCTACAGACCCCCTAAATGACAGACAAAAAGCCTTTTTCTTTTTTAGATCCCACTTTTAAACGGCGAATTGAGCATTCTCCTCAGCAAAAAGATCTCTTAAGAGATGCCCTGGGAGATCTAAAGGGAAAAAAGCTTCGCATTCTAGACGCAACAGCTGGACTTTGCAGAGATGCTTTAAGGCTTGCTTATTGGGGCCACGAGGTCTGGGCCTGTGAACGTGAACAAAAACTTTCTCAAGAAATCTTAAGCGCATTCGAAGAAGCCCAGGATGATGACTTCTACAAAAGTTGGATCCACAGACTCCACTACATCCCCCAAGCAA
>JBAXJW010000290.1:0-2070 GCA_037137635.1 bacterium
GAAAGAAAACTCGCTTCTAAGTCGATTTGAGTGAATTCAGGCTGGCGATCCGCACGAAGATCTTCGTCACGAAAGCAACGAACGACTTGAAAATATCGCTCAAATCCTGAAAACAACAAAAGTTGTTTCAGTGTTTGAGGGGATTGAGGAAGAGCATAAAAACTTCCGGGATGAACACGAGAAGGAACAAGATAATCGCGCGCTCCTTCGGGAGTACTTTTGTAAAGAAAAGGCGTTTCGATTTCCCAGAATTTGTTATCCGTAAAGAATTTGCGTGTGAGTTGAAGAACTCGGTGTCGAACTTCGAGAATTCTTTTGAGTTCCGGGCGTCTGAGATCAAGATAGCGATACTTAAGGCGAGTGTTTTCATTCACACCTTCGTTTTTTTCATCAATATTAAAAGGAAGAGCCTCTGCAAGAGAAAGAACTTCTACTCTTTTTGCTTTCACTTCGATCGCACCCGTCGCGATTTTGGAATTACCCATTCCTTCCGGGCGTTTCATGACTTCGCCTACGATTTGCACAACGCTTTCGTTGCGAAGTTTGACGTTTGAAACTTCATCCGGCAAAAAGACTTGGCAAATTCCGGAGCGATCACGCAAATCCAAAAAAGCTAAGCCTCCATGATCGCGCAAGGTTTGCACCCAGCCACAAAGAGTGACTTCTTGATTCACATGATTTTCTCTTAAATCGCCACAATTAAAGGACCGATACATAGGCAAATAGTCATAGCGCTAAATATCTTTGGCTTCCACTAAGACTTGCAAGCTAAAGGGACAAATCGTTGCAGGAGGGGCGAATCTTAAAGTAGACTGATCAGCAAATGTTCGTCGCAACTCAGCCTTATAAAGGAACACGTGATTTTTACCCGGAAGAGATGTCGGTTAGGCGCCAGATTTTTGCAAAATTTCAGGAAGTCGCAAGGCAATTTGCTTTTCAAGAATATGATGGACCCTTGTTGGAGCCGCTTGATCTTTATGCGGCTAAGTCTGGTGAGGAGCTCGTCAATCAACAATTGTATAGCTTTGAGGATAGAGGGGGGCGCAAAGTTGCGATTCGCCCAGAGATGACCCCGACTCTTGCGAGAATGGTGGCCGCTAAAGTGGGAGAGCTAAGCTTTCCTCTACGTTGGTTTAGTATTCCCAATCTTTATCGATATGAAAGGCCTCAAAAAGGGCGACTTCGAGAGCACTGGCAATTTAACGTAGATATCTTAGGCGGGGAAACTCGTTTGGCGGATATCGAGATTCTTTCATTTGTTGCCGAACTTTTTGAGCAATTTAAATGCAAAGATAAAGTTAAAATTCGCTTGAATCACCGAGCGTGGGTTAATTTTTATCTCACAGAAGTTTTAGGCTTAACGGCTGAAAAGGCTCAGCGTTTTTCTAAAATCCTTGATGCCAAAGAAAAAATGTCTCCTGAGGATTTTGAAAAAGCTCTTTTAGAGTTGGAACTTAGTTCAGATGGCCGAAAGCTTTTTGATGAATACTTAAGTTTAAGCCTTCAAGAAATGTTCAAAAAATATCCTGAGTCTCCGATTTCTGAACTTGTACAGATTTTGGAACGCTTAGAGGATAAGAATCTCTTTGAATACGATCCAGTCATTATGCGGGGATTGGATTACTACACAGGAATTGTTTTTGAAGGCTTCGATCGCTCACTTTCCAATCGTCGAGCTCTCTTTGGAGGCGGACGATACGATAACTTGATTGGTTTGTTTGGAAAAAACCAAGTTTCGGGAATCGGTTTTGGTTTGGGTGATGTGGTTTTGATGGATTTTTTAGCGGAAAATGCACTTCTTCCCACTGCAAAAGCAAGCTGCGACTTTTACGTGACACTTTCGGATGAGAAGTTTTTTGGGGAAGCGCAGAGAATTTGTAAGATTCTTCGCTCTCAAAACTTTTCTGTTTCTATGAGTTTGAAAGTTTCTGCTTTCAAAGCACAGTTAAAATCTGCAGATCGAAGCGGCGCACGTTTTGCAATTCTCTTTGGAGAAGAAGAATGGAAAGAGAATAAAATTATTCTTCGCGATTTAAAAACTTCTTCACAAAAACTTCTCACGACGGAAGA
>JBAXJW010000291.1:0-2068 GCA_037137635.1 bacterium
TAAGCGTCTCAATCACTCCTGAGATATGTGATTCTTTAGAATCAATTGTGCATTTCATATCATTAATTTTTAAATATCTTTCTTTATTATGCTTAGTTACAAAACCAGAGCATTGTTCAGCCTTTATTTTTGAAACAGAACTCTTAATTCCTTGAGGATCGTAAAAATTATCTAAAAGAAATAATGATCTAACTTTTCCACTTAAACTCAAGGCATTTTTTTCGAGTCCTATATAACCTGCACTGTGAGCCGCTACGTCAATTTTGTTTTCTCGACTCAGATTTTGCAGACATTTTATATCTTCGTTAGATATGTTTGTGTCTGCCGAAGCTGTTGTGAAAATTATTTGATTAAGTTTCCCTAGATTGTATTCCTTATTGAACAGTTCTTGTGTGGTAGTGGCCGGGCTTTGCTTGAGGCCTCTTATGTAGAGCAGTGGGGATTGAACCGAGTAATTTGCGGGTACATTCAAACATCCCGCTTCGTTACAATTCAGACCTTCTTTAAGTGGTTTTGTCAGTCGGCAAATTTGCCCGTTAATTGTAACAAGCGGTTTTTTAGTTTGAGCAAAGGCTATTTTGAATAAAAATATTGAATAAAAAATATAAACAAAAGATCTATACTTCATTTATAAGTGTATTTTACACTATTTTTATAAGCTTTCTTGTAAAGTTCAGGTTAAGTCCTTATTAAAACTCGCGTGTGTCGTATGAGGGAATAGGGTTCCCTGATTTTTCTTGAGTTGAGTCAATATTTCTTTCAGCGGTTTTTTCCTTTTCACATTTCTCGTCGTCTTTTTTGCAAGTTTCATTTTTACTTTGTTTTTTTTCAGTTTTATAAGCACGTGCGTCGTCTAGAATTTGTTTTCTTTCAGCAGGAGTGAGGCGTGCAACTTTTACTTTTTTAGGAGTATTTTCTTCAACTTTTACTTGTTCAGCAAAGGATCCCTGAGCGAACAAAGCGCTTGCTAAAAGTATTTTTGAAAAGAGTTGAGTGTGTTTCATATATCGACCTCCAATGTCTCTCTTAGAGGTTAACACCAAATTAAGGGACACAGAGTTGTTGAATGTTGCGTCAGAGTTGGATGAACGATGCTTAGTGTAAAGAATTGGTCTGAAGAGCTTTAATATAAAAATTGGGAATGAGATTTAAGCTGATTTTGGATCATGGGCCAGTCTTGTTCGGGGGAAATGAGGTTTTTTGCATCGCTTCGACCAAGCTTTTCGAGCCATTCCTCCCCTAAAAGCCGCTGTTCGATTTGATTTTTTTGAGTAAGTGCCACAGTCGTTTCTTCTTTGGGCGGAGAAGCTTTTCCGTGGGCCACAAAAAAGCCTGCAAGAAGTAAACGAGCCCTAATCACAGTTGAAGCCGTGTAATTATAAAGCGAACAGTTTTTTGAATGTATAAAAGAGAATAAATTTTTAAATGTTTGAAGCGACCACAGCTCAGAATCTGTCTTTGATGAAAAGGGATCAAAGAAAATTAAATCTGGTAGGGGGGCATTTTTAAATGTTTCTAAGAAATCTCCTTCAATAAGTTGCCAGCTGATTTTTTCATCAGTGTAAGAAGATTTTTCTAAAAGATCGTGTGGGGCTTTATGTCTCAGATGAACAAATTCTGCTGGATGAAAAAGAGCCAAACGCAAAGCATCCATGTCTTTTTCAAAACTTATAATTTTTAAAGTTCCTCGGGAAGTTTTATCTTTGAGGGAATGAATGACGGCCATTGCATTAAAAGCAGCACCAAGTCCCACATCCCATAAAACCAACTCTTCACCCTCTTTGAGATTTTCAAAACGCGAAACAACTTGAGATTGCTCAACGTAAAGCGATTGAGCTTCGATCATGGGATCACGGCCTGGGTGCATCACTTCGCCACTTTCGCTATGGCAAATAGACACGCTCCCGTCTTTGGCCTTACTCAGTGCAAAGGCACCCATTTGAAGAGGTCTTCTGGAGGGACGACGTCCAACTTTAGGAGGAACAGCATTAAGGGGCACGTCTCTTTGTTGAAGGCGCTCTCTCCATTCGTTGTAAAAACTTTTAAAAGTTCCTGCGAAAATAGACTC
>JBAXJW010000292.1:0-2062 GCA_037137635.1 bacterium
GTCATGTACATGCTCAAAGAAGTAGATGATCCTGCAAAGGCTGAGCAGTGGATGATCGATGCCCTTGCTCAAAAGAAAAAAGTCATGGGCTTTGGTCACCGAGTTTATAAACGAGGCGACTCTCGCGCACCAACAATGAATAAATACGGACTGCAAGTTGCAAAAATCAAAGGTGAAATGAAGTGGCACCAAATTTCTGAAAAACTTGAAAAAGTAATGATCGAAAAGAAAAATATCTATCCAAATTTGGATTTCCCTGCGGGCCCTGCATATTACCTCATGGGCTTTGACATCGATATGTTCACACCTATCTTTGTCATGAGCCGCATCACTGGGTGGACGGCTCATATTATTGAGCAAACAGCGAGTAATCGCCTGATTCGCCCCTTAAGCAACTATACAGGCCGAGCTGAGCGCAAAGTTATTTCTTTGAATCAGCGAGCGTAAGCGTATAAAAGATTCTTCTAGTAGAGGAATTCTTGAGCTTAACAACTGATCATTCAATTAAAGATCTAACGGCGCATTTTAAAATATCGATTTTCTCTTCAGAAGATTTCGAATTTTTTAAAAGCCCTTCTTTCTTAGGATCTAAATATATCCTTGCTGTTGCTTATGAAGACGTGCCTAAAAATTCTTCTCGTACTGCTCGCTCTTATTTGAACGTGCTTGAAATAAAAGCTAGCGAAAGAAAAAATGCTCAAGAACTTTCCTCGGAAATTTTAACAAAGCTTTGCGACGAACTTCTTGAGAAAATGCCTCGTGAAATCACAATTACTGCACTTTTTGATTGTCGATCAATCTCTGAAAATCTTCTCTCTTACTGGAAGTGGCAAGAGCGAAAAGCTTTGCTCTTAAGTGGACGCTACCCTCCCATCATCGATCGCTCTCAAGAATGTGCTCAAAATTTTTTGCTCCTAAAGCAAAAAGAACGTGGCCTTCTTGCTCCTGATATCAACTGGCAAGAAGTCGATCCCTCAAAACACACCTCATGCCTTGAGCGTAAAGCTCTTAGAAATTTCTACGACCTCACACATCCCGAACTTGAATCAATCGTCAAAGAAATCGATCGTAAGAAAAAAATTCTCGTTCACGTTTGCTGTGGGCCCGACGCTGCGGGAGTCATTGAGCAACTCCAAGAGGAATTCGAAGTTCTTTGTTTTTGGTACGACCCTAACATTCAACCTAAAGAAGAGTATGACCTCAGACTTAAAGCTTTTGAAAAAGTTGCAGAATTAAAAAATACAAAAAGCATCATTGGAGAGTACGACGTCGAAAACTTTTTTGAGAACATCAAAGGCTTAGAACACACTCCCGAACAAGGCGCCAAGTGCTCTGTATGCTACGACATGCGCCTAGAGCGATCTGCCCTAGAAGCTAAAAAACAAAATTGTGATTTATTTACCACCACTCTCGCTATCTCTCCTCACAAGGTTCAACAAAAACTCAAAGCCTTTGGAGAAGTAGCGGCAAAAAGACACGGAGTCCCCTACCTCGCGCGAAACTTTATGAAACACGAAGGATTCAAAGAAAGCGTCAAGTTCACAATCGAAAACGACATCTACAGACAAGATTATTGTGGATGCCTCTATTCACTCCACGAGGGCGGCCCCAAAGCTCGCCAAATGGCTGATCAATTGGGACTTTCAACCAGCTCAACGTCTTCAAGCTTATCAACTAAAATCTGAGGATTTGCTTGTTGCGCATCGACCACGTTTCCTTTGCCCTTAATTCTCACAACAACCTTAGGATTGATCTGCTTGTTGCGAGCATTTTCAATCTTTGAAGCATCGCCCGCATCCCAAAAGGCAGAGAGTTTTTCTCTAATTCTTTTGAATAATTCCTGATCTTCAAAATTCACAATCGTGTACTGACGAGAAAGACCATCCGCAATGTCTTCTTTCACAGCAAAAACATCAAATATTACCTGAGAACTCTTAGGGAACTTTACCAAAACCCCTGTGCGCTCAATATCTTTTCCATGTAATTCAACGATCGAAACTTTTTTGCTGAGGCTCAATGCCTTGAGGTGCTTGGGATATTCAGGAGTCGAAGCGAGCTTCGC
>JBAXJW010000293.1:0-2061 GCA_037137635.1 bacterium
CTCCAAAATAAGCTCCTTAATCTCTTTTTAACAATTTATTAGATTCAAAAAGATGTAGCAAAATCAGGAAACATTTTTAATCAAACTTAAATTGATGCAATCAAAAAGATATTTAATCAGTAGCCTTTAAGCCGCATCATCAAAAATTGAATGTTCAAGCTTTACGCGAATGAATTTTTGATAATTCATTCCCGCTTCTTCAGCTTTCTTCTTGATAGCTTTCAGTAGACCCTCGCTTATTCGGATAGTGACAGACTTGTCTTTCCGAGTAAACTCAAAGCGAACAAGCCGGGCATTCTTGAAATTTTTACGCATAAATTCCGACATGTCACCATCAAGCGGATCATCACCTCTTAAGTCTTTTTTAATCTTCAATGGCTTTTTTGATTTCTTCATAAAACCTTACTTCCTTCTTGTGCATGTAGCGTGCTGAGATAACTCGAATGAGATCTAGATGATTTACTTTTCTCATCGTAAACACAGCAATCACGTTTCGATTGTTTATTGACTTTGCAAAAGCCAACATTCGATGCTCATGGCTAGAATGTTTAGAGTCTGGGATAATAAGAACTTTTCTTAAAAAAAACTCCTCAATCATCTCAATATTTAGCCCGTGCTTACAGACCTTATAAACATTTGCCTCATCCCAATCAAAGCCATTAGCCTTAACAAAAGTGACTGCTACTTCCATACTATACCTCATTTGTATTACTTTTGTATGTACATATGTAAGTATTTACTTTTAACATAGTTCCCATCCCTCATTCCCATGCAAGCTCGAGTCCAGCTCTGTGTTAAATCGCTTTTTAGATTCAATGGGTTGTGCCCTGTGGGGCGAAAGTGTCAGACTTAATTTCTAGATATTTGGTCGGCGTGGCGATTAGCCGCACAAGCCCATGAAATTCTTATGACTACCAAAAGTCTGGTAGCAACACGTAGCAATTGTGGGTTTTGTATCTAATTTTGAACTAGTGAGCCTCGAATGAGTTCGGCAAGATGCTCTTTAGTGATTTTCTTTTGAGTCACATCAATCACTATTTTCTCTGCGATTGTCTTTCCGTCAGTATCTTCGTCGTCCGAAATATTTAACGAAAGATTATTTAAAGCAAGAAAAGTTACACAAGCTGCAAATCCTATTCTTTTGTTTCCATCAACAAAGGGATGGTTTTCTACAAGATGAAAAAGATAAGCGACTGCCATAGAGGCTAGGTCTGTGTGTAGGTATGCGCCGCCATAGCTTGCTTCGGGCTGCTGGATAGCAGACTCGAGCAGTCCTTGGTCGCGAACACCGTGACTTCCACCGTAGCGATCTATCATTTCTTTGTGTAGTTCGAGAACATCTTCAATGCGCAAAAATAGCGGGTATAAAACAACGATCACAATTTTAATCCCCTTAGCTATTTAGCAAGGTTCTTCAAAGTTTTAGGAAACTTTTTATGAACTTCATCAAATGCTTTACGCATGCGCTTTTTGCGATCTTCTTCGGATGCTGGTCTGATGATAAGCGATTGCCCATCAACAGTTGTGATCTCAAGAGGAGTGTCCTCTTGGATTTTTAAAAGCTCGAGAACGGGCTTATCGATTACAAGTGCCAAACTGTTTCCGTGCTTCACTAGTTTCTTTACCATATCCACCATTGTATCACCATTGTACTTACTATTCAATATACTTCTTCACCTCTTTAGTCCTGTAAATTCAAATACTTCAGCCAATTGGCTTTGGGGTAGTGAATAACTTAACTTCTCCGTTGCCCCTGCTAGATCCGTACCAACAGCCCTAAGGGAGGTGTTGGTCGTCTTGAGTTGGTTGAGTCCGACTATGCTCATTACCTGCGCGAGTGGAACTCCTAGGTAAATGGCGTCACATTTCCTTCTCAAATCTGCCTGCTCATGCAAGAGCTCTTTCATACGCACGTACTTTTGTTTTAAGAAATTACAATCACGGTTCATAAGAAGCGACAAAGATTCCAAGTTCTCCTTACTTTGATTTATTTGATAAAAAACTGCATACGAATGCAAAAAGTTTTCCTGCATTCTCGTAATAAACTTTCTATCTACCAGC
>JBAXJW010000294.1:0-2041 GCA_037137635.1 bacterium
CGATACATTGACAATGTATATACAATATCATATCCTAAGAGAAGACTAGCCTTCGAGTGGAATCTCAAAAAGAATGTCCGTAACTTTAAAAAACACTGTGTTTGGTTTGAGGAAGCCCAAACAATTTGGGCAGATCCATTAGCAGTTGAGTATTTTGATCCTGATCACAGCGAAGAGGAAGAAAGATACATCCGAATTGGAAGAACATGTCGCTTGAAAATTCTTTTAGTAGTTTTTTGTGAGCAAGAAGATGACAACTTGATACGAATCATATCCGCTCGAAAAGTAACTCAAAGAGAGAAAAGATATTATGAAAAAGGAATATGATTTAGGAAAACTAAAAAAGCGTACAGGTAAGGTTAAAGTTGACCCAGAATCCACAAAAACACCTATTAGTTTAAGAATTGATGCCTCAGACTTAGCTAATCTTAAAACAGAAGCGGAAAGAATGGGCGTTCCCTATCAAACTCTTATAGGAAGTATCTTACACCGTTTCGTGCTAGGAGATCTTGTAGACTCAAAATCCATTCTAAAGTCCTTAGAATCTTTTAAGAAAGCAATTTAGCCTCATAAACTCAAATGTTTTATCACTTTGAGGCTGTCGATAATTTTATAATGATTCTCCCCAATTGATGGTGGGTATATTTTACGCCGCCTCATCCTCAACACTGACTTTGAGATTGAGCCCTGATTCCCTTACCGAATCCTGAAGTGCCAGCTGCACAAGCACCCTGGGTGGATGGCCAAAGGCTTTTGCAAATCTTGCAGCTTGAGTGGGGCTTACGAGGCGACGCCCTTTTTCAACGTCGCAGAGATATTGCCTAGAGATTCCAAGTTTACTCGAAAAAGCTGCTTGGGAAAGCTCGTCGCGAGTACGAAGTGCTTCTACGGCTGCCCCAAAGGTGAGCGGCCCTCCAAGAAGTTTTGAGAGAAACTTAGCCTCCGAAGAGTCTTTCGATTTCTTTATAGTCATGATGATTTACCTCTTCTACCAGCACAATGGTGATGGTTTCTTTTACCAGTCGACAATAACCACGGTAGCCCTTAGAGAGGCTAAAAGATCTCAAACCTTTTAGTTTTCCCTTCAGTGGCTCGTCGTCGTGATAGCCCAGAATTTTTTGCACCTCGAAGAGCCCTAGTTCGCATACAGAAGCTTCCCAAGTTTCGTATGCTGCAGCTATCACTTTTGGAGCCTTGAGCAGGCTCTTTCGGGCTCTGCTCGTAGTTCTCACTGTGTTGATCGCTTTTTTATTATACGTCAAAATGACGTATTTGCCAAACGCTTTCACGTTATCCCCTATGACGTACCATTAACGACTGAGGACAGGGTGGCACTGCTTCTTTTACTTGAGCTATATTGAATGTATTCATTTTGGTTCCTTTTTTTTGTGAGTTGTTGACCAGCAAAAATTGTGCGCGGAATCGCGAGGGCCTAAATATAATCATTCAAGGAATTAAGTACTTTAAACAAACCTCATAAGAACAAATGTTTTTACTAAGCTCTACTTTTCTCAAATAAAACACAAAAAGGCACAGATCTTGTACGACAAAGAAGATGAAATCTCATGCACCAGACTCAGCTACCCCGCTTGGAAAAATGGCGGAGAGTAAGATCTATTTCATTCGAAAAAACAGAGTGATGCTTAGCTTTGATCTGGCCAATCTGTATCAAGTTCCCACGAAAGTATTTACTCAAGCTATAAAAAGAAACTTAACTCGTTTTCCCTCCGACTTTATGTTTCAACTCACACCAGAAGAATGGACAAACTTGAGGTCACAATTTGTGACCTCAAGTTCTGATTGGGGCGGAATACGTTATCTACCATTTGCATTTACTGAACAAGGAATAGCAATGCTCTCCAGCGTCTTAAACAGTGAACAAGCTATTCAGGTAAACGTAGAGATTATTTGGACCTTCGTAAGACTGAGAGAGATAACTTCCGGTTCAAAAAAACTAATTTAGAATATTTTGATCGACTTTAGCTCGAAGCATCTGGATATCCCTCGGCAATTCAATTTAAGGAGACGCATTTTCCCCACC
>JBAXJW010000295.1:0-2026 GCA_037137635.1 bacterium
ATATTGGTACGAAAGCAATCGAGGGGTGAGGCATGTGCACTTTCAATCGTAGTGTAGCCAGCGCAATGAAAAACATGTGTGATTTGATGATCTTTTAAAATATTTCGAATTGTATCAAGATCGCAAATGTCACCTTTTGCATAAGTAATCTTTTCGGCTAAACCTTCAAGATGAAGAAGGCTTTGGTTTTTGGGATTTTTAGTGAGCCCTACAACTTTTTCATTTTTTAATAAAAGTTGTTTAGCGATGTTTGATCCAAGTCCACCATTTATACCTGTCACCAAAGTTATTTTTTGCATATGAGAGTCATATCGGACATCTGAGATCATTAAACAGTTTTTTTTGGACTAAGGTTTGTTAAATTTTGGGTTAATATTAAATGTAAATGTGCGGCATATTGGGAAGCGTAAATGTAGCGTTTGGGGAAGAGCATTTAAAAGCGATAAGGCATAGGGGGCCTGATTCCAGAGGCCTTGTGGATGTTGTTCAGGGTGAGCATAAAGTTTATTTGGGTCATACACGGTTATCGATACAAGATTTGAGTGAGACTGGAAGTCAGCCGATGTGGTCTGCTTGTGGAAATTACTGCATTGTTTTTAATGGCGAAGTTTATAATCACATAGAGCTAAGAGCTTCTTTAAGTGACGTGGCATTTAAGGGGCATTCGGATACTGAAACGATGCTTTACTATTTGATAAAAAATGGGCCTGAGTCCTGTAAGAAATTTAACGGAATTTTTTCATATGCATTTTTAGATAAGAAGAGGATGAAGCTAGTTCTTTCGAGGGATCCGTTTGGAGTAAAGCCACTTTATTATTATTTTTCAGGAAATAAGTTGATATTTTCATCGGAGTTGAAGGCGATAAAGCAGCTGGTAGGTAGTTTTGAAGTATGTAATGCGTCTTTATATTCGTTTCTAAAGATACGATATGATTTGTCGCCACAAACTTTATACAAGTCAGTGAAGAAGGTACGACCTGGACATATTTTGGATTTTGATTTGTCTTCGGATCTTAAAGCGAGGGAGGCATTTTATAGTTTTGGTTATAAGGAGCAGGTTCATTCGAGTGCGAATGATTTGGTGGAGAAGTATCTTGATCTTTTAGAAAAAGCAGTTCAACGACAACTTTTGTCTGATGTACCTGTTTCTATATTGCTCAGCGGAGGAGTGGATTCAGCGTTGTTGCTAGCGATGATGAAGAAGTTTCAGCCTGATGTGCATTCGTTTACGGTGGGCTTTGATGCGGAACATGAGGAGAGTGAGATTTTAGATGCGAGAGATAATGCGCGAATTTTGGATTCAAAGCACAGTGAGGTTTTGATAAGGGAAGAGGATTTCTTTGCAAATTTCACGGACATGAACAGGTGGATAGAGGAGCCAGTGGCTTCACAATCGGTAGTTCCGTATAATTTCTTGCTGAAGAAAGTTCACGAGAGTGGTTTTAAGGTTGCGTTGTCCGGTCAGGGCGTGGACGAGCAGTGGGGAGGATATCCTCGTTATAATTATCAAAATATATTTAGTCTTATATCGCCTTTTTTACCGGAAGGACTTAGAGGTGTTTCGGGATTTTTTAAAAACGACAAATTAAGACGAGCAATCAAAGCTGCGACATCGCGAGATTTTGCAGAACAGTATATCGAGAGCTTTTCGTTTTTTGATGATCGAATGATAGAAGAGTTGGTGAAGGTCAAGTTCACAGAAGAAGACAAGTCAGTACTTAAGCAAGAGATTGAGTACAGAAGAGAGATACTTGGAATAAAAGATCTGACGCCTGCGGAGCAGATGATGATCTTGGATCTTCGAACAAATTTAGCAGACGATATTTTATTATATACGGACAAGGGAGGAATGAGGCATTCAGTTGAAATTAGAGCGCCGTTCCTCGACTTGGACTTAGTTAAATTCGCTGAATCTGTTCCACAACTGTATAAAGTGAATAGAAAACAAAATAAAATTCTTCATAAAGCACTTGGTGAAAAGTTTCTTCCTAAAGAAATTGTTCATCGAAAGAAGAAGGGTTTTTAT
>JBAXJW010000296.1:0-2023 GCA_037137635.1 bacterium
AATAAAAAAAGCCTCGTTTTGAGCATTCGAGGAATTTACCGTGTTTTTGGAATCAAACAAGCAGAATGTGGGCGCTCAGTTAATCCAATAAATACATGTACTTAAGGTACAAACAGAAAGTCCAAAATGCCTATTGATTGTGCACAGAGTCGGATTATGATGGCTCCGTGCGCAAGGTTCACTTTTTGATTATTTTTCTTTTGGGATTATCTGCTGCTCAAGCAACTGATCTGCCATCAGCAAGAGACTGTAGAGCAACACTGATCAATTTGAAATCCTCTCAAAAAAAATACCAAGAAGATCCCATGAAAGTATGGGAGGCCTCAAAAAACAACCCTGTCTCATTCATTGGATCCATTGATTACAGAATAAAACACATTGGAAATTCAGAACCCGTCTACCAATCACTGATCGAAAAACTAAAAAATAAAATTACACTCACTCGCAAAGATGCAGAATTAATTACGAGCATCGAATCTGATCCAATTCTCGAACTGATCTCCGAAGAATGGAGAGCCATGCGTGATTTCGAAAAGTTTATACTTTTAGAATATCCACAAGAAACCCGAAATCTTTACATAGAAACATCTACAGACTTTAAAAAATTTGCGGAATCTTTGATCAAACGACGAAGAGAATTTAGATACATGTTAAGTCCCGGAAGAATCTCACTTGCTGAAGCAAAAATGATTCTTGAAAGCTGGTGGAACTTTAATCATTTTGGAACTAAAAAAACAGACAAGATCCTTGATGCCCTCACAGGAACTCAAGCTGAGGAATACAATTCTCAAGCGCCTGTCCCCTTTCAATATTCCATTCCCAAAGCCGAAAAAGAAAGCCCCCTTAGTATAATCAACAAAACGATCGAATCTTTAGGATTAAAAACTGGGGATACAATTTTAGACTTACAAGCAGGATGGGGCAGAACCGTCTTAGGAGCAGCAATTCTGCATCCTGAGTTAAATTTCATTGGAATTGAAAAATATCCACAAAAAACCAATTTCACGACTCACACAATTCACACCTACAAACTTACAAACATCAAAGCTTTGCTCAGCGATTACATAAGTTCTCCGGAGCAAAAGTCGACTGAAAAAGCAAAAGTTATCTATACATTCGAAAAGCTAGGTCCGCTCAAAATAAAATCTCTTCTTGAGGAAATAAAAGAAGCCGCTCAAAAAACAAATGAGAAGAAATATTTAATTTTAGCCGGCCAAGAAGAAGTCGACGCTCAAGGCAACCTGATTGATTATTCCATTCAAGAAGTTGAACCTTAAGAACTTTGACCTTAATCTTTTAACTAAGAGTCTATGATGAACCTTTTAAAAGATACAATCTTCGTGTGCCTTAGTTTTTTCTCCATTCAATCTTTCGCGCGAGAATGGGAATTTCAAATAGAAGGTGGGCTTTTGCAAACTTCACTTTTTGACGTGCAAGGCTTTGGACAAAACAACGCCACAGAAGGGTGGGAAAGCCTAGATCCAACTGTGCGTTTAGAGTTTTGGTCAAAAAACCCTGAGGGATGGAATTTTGGAACGGCCCTCCAACCTCTCTATGTTCGTTACAAAGGAGTTTTTCAATCACAACTCAATGCTGAGGGAAAAACCTTTAATGCTGGTCAAGAAGGAAAAATCGATTTTCAATTCCACTCTGTAAGAGAAAGCTTTAACTATCCCTTGATTGGAAATGATCTGGCTCCTTTTTACCTTCGTGGCGGGATTTCTTTAATTGGACGTTACGCCCAAATTGATATTCAAGGCTCAGGTAACGCTTACCGTGGCACAAACTTTATTGTGTTGCCTTTAATCAATCTTGAAACAAAAATACAACTCTCAGAGCAACTAGCTCTTATGTTTGCAGGAGATTTCGTACCAGGAATCAAAGGAGATTTGCTGACGAACTCACTTTACGATCTTTTGTTTTCAGTAAAATACTTCACTGCTCAAAGAGATTCTTTTGATATGGGTGTTCGGCTTTTCTTTGGAGGCTACGATCCCGAAAAAGCAGACTTCTTTGCCAATCG
>JBAXJW010000297.1:0-2017 GCA_037137635.1 bacterium
GTGAGTTACTATGGAAATCTTTATTCTGCTTTGAAAAAAGGCATTCGAGAAATGATCTCTAAGAGATTTAAGTGCAAGAAGAAAAGTTATTTTTCGAGTTCGACAAATGTGGGATTGTTTCAGGTTTCAAGTGACCAAGTGGATAATGTGCCTGACAAATACGATCCAGACTTAGAAATTCATCGTTACTTTATTGATCGCGTTCAATCCTTAGCGAAGATGAATGATAAGTCTATTGTTCTTTCATGTGGAACTGAAGAGTTTTTTGATCTTCAAAAAGAACCTGAAATTTTGAAAGAGTTAAAAGATGTTTCAAAATGGATGAAAAATTATATCTTCTCTAAGCAACTAGAAGGTGGGCAATGGTTTAATGAAGATCAAGGGGCTTCCTCTTC
Source organism: bacterium (assembly GCA_037137635.1). Lineage (GTDB taxonomy): Bacteria > Bdellovibrionota > UBA2428 > UBA2428 > UBA2428 > CANIGN01. Next base: position 396 of record JBAXJW010000297.1, read on the forward strand.
TGAGGTAGAGGCTCTTTCTCAATACGTGAAGCTGCAAACTCTTTGTCCTTCTTTAAATTTTGAACTGGCAAAGCGTATTCATGATTTAAAGGGAGCTCATTATTTTGGGCCTCTGAGTAACAAGCGAAACAGTCGCTCATGTGGAACGAGCTTTAGTGTGTGTGCTCCTGTCTTTAGAGCAATCGATACTTTTCTTTTTTAAAAAATCTTAAGCATTGATTGATAAAAGTACTCTAAACTTCTAGCTTCTCTGGATATGTCGAATGAAAGCCTATGTCCTTTTTCAAGTGGAACTCGTAAACATACAGTGGCAGCCGCACCATCGAATGCAAAGTGGTGGCCTGAGCAATTAAATTTAAAAATCTTAAATCAACATTCTCCTCTTTCTAATCCTATGGATAAAGAATTTGATTACGCAAAAGAATTTAAGAGTCTCGATCTGAATGCTGTTGTGAAAGACATTCTTTCTTTGATGACAACTTCGCAAGATTGGTGGCCTGCCGACTACGGACACTACGGTCCTTTCTTCATTCGTATGGCTTGGCATAGTGCGGGTACGTATCGTATCACTGATGGTCGAGGTGGCGCAGGGAATGGATCGCAAAGATTTGCACCTCTCAACAGTTGGCCTGATAACGGGAACTTAGATAAATCAAGACGGTTGCTCTGGCCGATCAAACAGAAATATGGGCGCAAACTTTCTTGGGCAGACTTGATGATTCTTGCCGGAAACGTTGCTTTAGAATCAATGGGATTTAAAACATTTGGTTTTGCCGGAGGCCGTGCAGATATTTGGGAACCCGAAGAAGATATTTACTGGGGCTCTGAAGGAAAATGGTTAGCGGATGAGCGCTACAGTGGTGATCGTCAATTAGAGAATCCTCTTGCAGCCGTGCAGATGGGATTGATTTATGTGAACCCAGAAGGTCCCAATGGTAAGCCCGATCCAATTGCATCTGCGAGAGATATTCGCGAAACGTTTGCTCGTATGGCAATGAACGATGAAGAAACTGTCGCACTCATTGCAGGCGGACATACTTTCGGAAAAGCTCACGGTGCGGCTGATGCGAGTAAATACGTTGGGCCAGAGCCTGAAGGTGCAAGCATTGAAGAGCAAGGCTTTGGTTGGACGAATACTTACAAGAGCGGAAAGGGTGCTGATACAATCACAAGTGGATTGGAAGGCGCTTGGACAACAAATCCAATCAAATGGGATAGTAATTACTTAGAGAATTTATACAAATATGAGTGGGAGCTTACAAAGAGTCCTGCGGGCGCTTTTCAATGGACGCCTAAGGATCCTTCAGCGGCAGGTACGGTGCCTGATGCGCATGATCCCCAAAAACGTCATGCTCCTATTATGTTTACAACTGATCTCGCTTTGAGAATGGATCCAAGTTACGCAAAAATTTCGAAAAGATATTTAGAAAATCCAAAAGAATTTGCAGATGCGTTTGCACGAGCGTGGTTTAAGCTCACTCATAGAGATATGGGGCCCCTTTCTCGCTATCTTGGGCCGCTTGTTCCAAAAGAAGAATTGATTTGGCAAGATCCTATTCCTGCTGTCGATCACAAGTTGGTTGATGAGCAAGATGTGGCAGCTCTTAAAGCAAAGCTTCTAT
>JBAXJW010000298.1:0-2015 GCA_037137635.1 bacterium
CCTTACAGATGAGCAACAAAATCTTTTAAATGCGAAAATACGTGGGGAGCTTTACTTTCTTCCCATCACAATGGAGCCGAACTTATGATGCATGAAGTTTTAAAACAAGCTGTCGATTTCAAAGGTTCTTTCATCAACGGAAAATGGCAAAAACATCCCGAGCCCATTGGCAAGACAGCGGTGAAATCACCGGCAAACGTTGCTCAGAAACTTCCTGATATCAGCTTTCACTACAATCACGTTGAGTTATCTGCAGAAGCCGGAAAAAAAGCTTTTCAAGAATGGAAATTCGTTTCTCTTGAAAACAGAATCAAAGCTCTTCACCGTTTTGCAGATGAAATCAACAAAAGATCAGAGCTCATGGCTCGTTTGATTTCTTTTGAAATTGGAAAACCGCTTAAAGAAGCTAAGGGTGAAGTTGCCGCTCTTATTAATAAAATCAAAGTTACCTGTGAAGCGGGGCTTGAATACGTTAAGACTCAAACAATTCCCATGCCTGGAGGACGAGGCGAGATTCACTTTCGCCCAAAAGGAACCTTACTTGTTATTGGTCCCTTCAACTTTCCCGTTCACCTGAGCCACGGTCACATTGTTCCTGCACTTCTTACAGGCAACACCTGTATCCTTAAACCTTCAGAAAAAGCTCCCTACTGTGCGCAAGTTTACATGGAAGCATTCGAAGCTGCGGGATTTCCTCCTGGAGTCTTGCAACTTGTTCATGGCAACCCCGAGCTCTCCACTCGATTGCTTCGCCATCCACTTGTTGATGGAGTGATTGCCACGTGCTCTTACGAAGTGGGCGTAAAAATTCAATCCACACTTGCTCACAACACCGAAAAAATTGTTGTGCTTGAAATGGGCGGAAAGAACTCCGCTATTATTTGGGAACCCGGTCAAGGTGGCCTCGACAAAGTTGCTGATGATTTGATCACTTCTTGCTTTCTCACAACAGGTCAACGATGCACGGCCCTTTCACGAACATATGTGAAGCGTACTCACCTCAATGAACTTCTTGCTAAGTTTCATGAAAAAACAAAAAAATTAATTATCGGAAATCCCTTTGATGAAAGCCCAGAACCTTTTATGGGGCCACTTGTGTCTCAACACTCCATGGATAATTTTCTTAGCTTCAATACACTTGCTGTGAATGAAGGCGCCGAAGAAATTATGCGTCCTAAAGCTTTAGAAAAAATAGCGCGCGCAAGTGAAAAAGCTTTGCCCGAAGGTTACTACGTAGCGCCTTCCATTCATCTTGTTCAAAAGTGGAACGCAGAAAGCCACTATCAAAACCAAGAAATCTTTGGGCCCGATATGTTTTTCTGTCCGATTGATTCACTTGAAGAAGGAATTACTGCGACCAACACGAATCCCTATGGCCTGAGCTTTTCTTTTTTCTCTCCCAAGGAAGAAGAATTTAACTACGTTGCCGATCGAGTAGATGTAGGACTGGCGTACTGGAACAAACCCACTGTTGGAGCAAGCGCTTTACTTCCCTTTGGAGGATGGAAACGTTCTGGCAATCACCGCCCCGCTGGAATCTTTGCAATCTACCAATGTACCCAAGCTCAAGCGCGAATTTATTGAATAAAATCAACACCTTAGACACTTTCACGTGAAGCTCTATTATTAATAATTATTGACAATAGGAATATGCGCACATATTATAACGCACAATGTCATTAGTTAATGATTTTAAACTAAAAAACCTGCCTTTTTTATTTTGTTTTTTTTATCTAACTGCTTGTGACCAAGGACCTCAAACAATTTACCTAAATGAAGTTGAACGATACAACGATGCATATAGCAAAGAAAATAGATTTCAAGATCTTTTACAAACTCCACCTTTTTTGAAATCAAAAAATTTCCAATTAGACGAAATACGAAGATCTTTTTATAAAGAAAATAACGATGTCCTTGATTTATCGTGCCAAAAAAATATAGAGAAAAATGAAATTACTCTTCCTAAAATAAAAATCATTGCTGAATCACACAATTGCCCAAACTGTACCTTGGAC
>JBAXJW010000299.1:0-2008 GCA_037137635.1 bacterium
GTCGCTTGGGATTTTATCGAAACTCCCTCTCAAATGATGGAAGAATTTTTAGAGGATTATAAAATCATTTCGCAACTATCCTCAAAAGAAGACACTTGCGAATCAATTCCCCAAGACATCTTTAAAAAGGTGATCGCTTCTTCCAAAATCATTTCCGGATACAACTGGTCTCGGCAAGTGGCACTCGGGAAAATGGACCTTTCTTACTACGACCGCAATGTAGGATTACCCGACTTAAGCGATCAAGAGGTTTCAAAGTTATCGGACGAGGCTCTCTCCAATTACTGGCTCCCTGTGCCTAATGACACTTCTATGGTGACTCGTTTTCAGCACATCATTTCAGGTGGATACTCAGCTGGCTACTATGGGTATCTATGGTCTAAAATGGTGGCCACTGACTGCGCAGATCAATTCCGCTCCAGCCCAGAAGGATTTTTAAATCCAACCCTTGGAAAGAAATGGCGATATCAAGTTTTAGCTCGAGAGAACCAAGCTGAAGCATCCCTTTTGATTCGCAATTTTTTAGGCCGAGATTATAATTCTGATGCTTTTATCAAGAGTCTTAACCATTAGGAATTTACTCCCAAGCGTTAATTAGTGGATATTCTAAAAGCTCTAAGATAAAACCGTGGACCATGGCTGAAAATGAGTACGTAGGTGCAATCGATAAGGGTCTTGAAGGCGTTGTCTCTTGTACAACTAAAATCAGTAGCATCGTTAATGCAACCCTTTGTTATCGAGGTTATGAAATTGAAGATCTTGCTGAAAAATCTTCTTTCGAAGAAGTCATTTACCTTCTCTGGAATAGCCGACTTCCGACAGCCTCTGAGCTTTCAACATTTAAACAAGACCTTCACCGCGAAAGCGTTTTAGAAAGTGCCTATCTCAACCTTCTTAAAGAAGTCATGAGAGATTTGCCCAAGGGAACTCATCCCATGGATTTTTTGCGAACCGCTATTTCTCTTTCATCTTTTTATGATCAAGACGTAGCTGACGATTCTCCCCTTGCCGTAAAACGTAAGTCCCTTCGTCTCACTGCAAAAGCAGGTTCCATTGTCGCTACTTATGAGAGAATTCGAAACGGCCTAGAGCCGGTTGCTCCAAAGCCTGAAAAAAATCTAGCCTGGAACCTTCTGTACATGATGAGCGGAAAAGAGCCCTCAGAAGAAACGGCTCGCATCATGGACGTCGCACTCATACTTCATGCCGACCACGAATTAAACTGCAGTACCTTCACCACTCGAGTGATCTGCTCAAGCCTTTCTGATTTACATTCAGCGATTGTGGGAGCCATTGGAGCTCTCAAAGGACCTCTTCACGGAGGAGCCAACACTGCTGTTATTCAAATGCTTCAAGAAATTGGAAGCCTTGAAAACGCACATAAATTCGTTGAAGAAGCTTTAACTCAAAAGAAAAAAGTCATGGGAATTGGTCATCGCGTTTACAAAAACGGTGATCCTCGTGCAAAAATTCTCAAAGTTTTCAGTGAAAAGCTCACTCGTGCTGCTGGAAAACCTCACTACTACCAAATGAGTGACCTCATCGAGAGAACTATGCTTGATAAAAAAGGTCTGACTCCAAACGTCGATTTTTATTCAGCAACTGTTTATGATTCGATGGGAATTCCTGGAGATTTATTTACTCCTATTTTTGTTGTAAGCCGTATGGCTGGATGGTGCGCGCATGCGATGGAACAATGGGAAAACAATCGTATTTATCGACCTCGCGGAGATTACAAAGGCGAAACAGGATTAAAGCATCCCTAATCAAAAAGCATTCCTAAGCTCGAAAATGTTTTGCGCTATTTCTTTATAACTTCCGAAAGAACAATCTGAATATTTTTTGCTCCTACCTTAACAGGAAGAGTCCCAAAAAGATCTCCCGGCTGGCGCGCAAGAGGATCAAAGGACCCATCTTCTTTTTGTTGAATAATTCGAACCGTTAAATCAACAAAACCCTCAAGCTTCGTTCCTTGCATCATCACGTTTTCTTGTGACAACCTAAAGCG
>JBAXJW010000300.1:0-1990 GCA_037137635.1 bacterium
CTTTGCGCCGTATTCTTTGTAGAGCGATATGAGTTCAGGTGTTGCGCTCAAAGCTGCCTCAGAAAGAATGCATACTTCTCGAAAGAGGGCTTTGGTTTTTTTGCTTTCAAGTTGCTTTGCAACTTGATGCTTTCCACATTCCTTCCAAGCAATTGTAACTTTTTTTTCTTTTTTTAAATGCTCAACAGCCTTGAGGCTCGCTTTAATATCGTTTCGAATCAGAACAACGACAGATTTTTCGTCTACAGAAATTCTTTTGAAATTGTTATAAAAAGAAGCTCCCGTACAAGCCGCATAAGCATGATAGTTTATAGGAGCATGTAAGTTGTCATTCAGAATTCCAAGCCCGTCTTTAAAGCTTTGTTCCGCATCACGACCTTCTGGATTTAAGACGGCAACTTTCATTTTTTTAATTTCGTCTACTCGAGTTCGTCACCAACAAGAACAACTTTGTTTTTTAAAACGCCAAGTCCTTCAACTTGAAGTTCCACTTCGTCGCCTTCTTTGATCCATTTGTCTGAGGGCGCATATCCAACGCCTTCCATGATGCATCCAGAGCCTACAGTCCCAGAGCCAAACACGTCGCCTGGATAAATAGTACATCCGTAACTTGCGCGTTCAATGATTTGAGCAAAGGTAAAGCTCATATCTTTTAAATTTCCACTTGAGTATTGTTTGCCATTCACGAAGGCCTTCATGGATAAATCAAAGCGTTCACCTTTGGGGCCTGGGATTTTTTTGGAAGCAAGTTCCTCTCGGGTTACAAGCCAAGGGCCAAAAGCATTGGCAAAATCTTTTCCTTTTACAGGACCCATACTTAATTTCATTTCGGCTACTTGAAGGGCACGTGCTGACCAATCATTCCAAATCATATAGCCCGCGATATATTCATCAGCTTTTTCAGCGGGAATGTTTTTTCCTTTTTTGCCAATCACAACACCCACTTCTAATTCAAAATCTAGATGATCTAAGTGTTTGGATTGAACCTTTACATCTCCAGGGCCAATGATTGAGCGAGGTTCTCCGTAGTAAAACACGGGGAACTCTTCGAATTCGGGAATCATGGGGAGGTTTCTGTTTCTTCTTGAGGCTTCTACGTGGTTACGAAAAGCATAGCCATCACGAATGGTGGGAGGATTTGGTAGGCAAGCTTTCAGAACAACTTCACTGATATTGAGTTGAGGATGATTCTTGGTTTCTTTTTCAATTTGAGAAAAACGAGTCAGACCATCTTTTTCAAGAAAACTTCTCAAGTCAGGAGCTAGAGATGAAAAATCGGCCACCGTATCGGGACCAGACATCACACCCCAAGAATCTTTGTTGTCGGACTTACGTTTGAAACTACAAAATCGCATATTTTTTCCTCCTCGGACGGATCTTAATCAAGAAGAGCTTCTTTTAAGTTTTTATCAATAGCTTCTAAAAAAGCCTCGGTTGTAAGATAGTGTTCAGCTTTAGTTTCTGAACCGTGAATGCAAACCGCGAGATCTTTTGTCATTTTTCCACTCTCAACAGTTTGAACACAAACTTTCTCAAGAGTATCGCAGAATTTGATTAATTCATCATTGTTGTCGAGACGGCCGCGATGAGCAAGTCCTTGTGTCCATGCGTAGATGGAGGCAATAGGGTTTGTTGAAGTGGGTTTGCCTTGCTGATGCAATCTAAAGTGGCGCGTAACGGTTCCGTGAGCTGCTTCGGCTTCCATTGTTTTTCCATCCGGAGTCACAAGCGCTGAGATCATGAGTCCAAGAGAGCCAAAGCCCTGAGCAACGGTATCGCTCTGTACGTCTCCGTCGTAGTTTTTGCACGCCCAAACAAAAGCGCCTTCCCACTTGAGTGCGGAAGCTACCATGTCGTCAATCAATCTATGTTCATAGGTAATTCCTGCTTCTTGGAATTTTCCTTTGTATTCTTTTTCATACAATTCTTGGAAAATATCTTTGAAGCGACCGTCGTATTTTTTCAAAATTGTATTTTTTGTCGAAAGATA
>JBAXJW010000301.1:0-1966 GCA_037137635.1 bacterium
ATCAATCATCGAACTTCACACTGTCTTTGGTCTTGATAAAGAAGACTAAGTTATTTCTTTTTATTTTTTTGCTTTGAAATTTTTCGAACAATAAGTGGTCTATAAAGATCTTGCTCTACGGGTATTTGAATTTTAGAGCGATCACTTTTTTCTTGAAATTTAGCTGTAGAACATCGAAGCATAGCCAGTGGACAAGATTCATTCGCCTCACCCATCATCAATACGGCTGAAGCTGCCAAAGCATCTGCAAAATTCACATGAGTCATCTTTAGAGGTCTTTCGTAAAGATCTTTTGTTCCCACAAAACTCTCCACACCCTGAAAGCCCCAGTAGGAGAGAGCAATTCCCGTCACACCTCTTCTCAAGGGAGTTGTATGAGAATCTGTGATCAAAACGCCAAAGTTTTTGAGATTAAATCTCTTCTTAATTTGAGTGCAGAGTTTTTTAGCAGACAAAAAAGGGTTCTTCGGAAAAGTAATATAATGATCGCCCTCAGAATTTGACTCATCAATCCCTGCAGAGGGAATCATCAAGCCATGTTTAATCGTTAAATAACTTCCATATCCAATGGCGCCCAGATAGTGATCCGACTCTTCTCGAACAAGCGCTTCTTTAGAGATTTTATTTTTTGCAATTCGACACCCCTCTGAAAGACTTACAATTTTTGAGGTCACAGCAAGAATAGAACCCTCTTTAAATTCTTTTCGGGGTATTTGATCAACTACAAACTGAAAAAGGTCTTCCTCAAATCTAAACCGTCTTGTTTTAAAGGGCTCAACGTGAAGTGATTTTTTTTTCATATTTAAACTCAGGAGGACAAGCTATTCCAAGAAGCAAAAGCTTTCGCATGAAGTTCAGTATTGTGAACTCGGAGTATATCAACCCCCTTCTTTAAAAGATAAAAAGAAACTCCTAAAGTTTCAGGATCTCGATCTTTTGCCTCAGCCTTTGAAATTGTTGCTAAAAAAGACTTTCTTGAATGACCCACTAAAACACGACACCCCAGACTCTGAAATTTTTCAATATTTTGGATCAATTCAAAAGATTGCTCAGCAGTTTTTCCAAAGCCAATCCCTGGGTCTAAAATAATTCGGTCAAGTGAGATCTTATTTTTCTTCAGAAGAGCAAGCTTCTTTTTAAAAAAATCAAAAACTTCTTTTGTTGGATTCACTTTTTTATCAATATGAAGCTTAGGATTCGCAGGAACGCTCAAGCTATGCATTAACACATAATCACATTCGTATTTTTTTAAAACCTCTAACATCTTAGGGTCGCTCAGAGCGCTTACGTCATTAATGATATCCGCCCCCCAAAGAAGTGCCTTTTCAGCAATACTCGCTCGTCTTGTATCGATTGAAATTTTAGGTTTTAGAAAACGTCCTCTTGTAAAAGGCTCTGCAGCTTTGAATATTTGCTCAAGCCTTTTCCATTCTTCATCAACACTTACTTCACTTGCTCCCGGTCTTGTAGATTCCGCTCCAATATCTAAAATCTGAAATGAAACCGAAGGCCAATTTGCGAACAACTGTGAAATTTCTTCCTTTGTTTTTAAAATCCCATCACCCGAAAAAGAATCAGGCGTCACATTCAAGATTTTCATCAAAACAGGTAAATGAGTCGGATGCTTTCTTGAAAGCTGAAGAATACTTTTACTCGACGAGACTTTCCTTGCAGGAGCAAGATCCTTCAGAGGATCCAACACAAAAGATCGTTTTGTGATTTCGGGATGAGGAATCTTTATATCTTTTTTTGATATTTTTTTATTTCCATAAAACAAAATATCTATGTCCAGAGCTCGCGGCGACCATTTAAGATACTCAGCTTTTCTTCCAACCTTAAGTTCAATCTCTTTAATTTTTTGAAGTAATTCCTCTGGAGCAAAACTACTTTTGCCCGAAACAACTGTATTGAAAAAAGGCAGATTCCATTCTTGAGGAGCTCCCTCAGGGAGCAAGGCTGCATTTTC
>JBAXJW010000302.1:0-1958 GCA_037137635.1 bacterium
TCTTTGGCCTTATGAGCAGAACGCTGAACGGTTTCAAGTAATTTTTTGGATCCGTCTTCTTGTAACATCGAAGAAAGATCAAGAGAGGCACTCTCTTTTATAAAACTCACAAATTCCTGTGGACTTTTTTGTTTGAGATATTCTCCATTAATCCAACTCAATTTTTGAACATCAAAAACTGACGGAGACTTTCCGCAAGCTTCCAAAGAAAAAAGTTGCTTCAACTCTCCATCGCTAAACAATTCCTGATCACCATGACTCCATCCCAAACGGATTAAAGCGTTCCGAAGAGCCTCGGGCAAAAAACCTTCTTCAGCATACATATAAACACTCACAGCGCCGTGACGTTTACTGAGCTTTGCTTTGTCGGGACCTAAAATCATCGGGCAATGAGCATACTGAGGAGGAACACCTCCAAGCGCTTTGATCATCAACAATTGCTTAGGAGTATTATTTAGATGATCATCTCCGCGAATAACATTGCTAATTTTCATGTCGAGATCATCCACGACGACACTCAACTGATAAGTGGGAGTTCCATCGCTTCGAAGGATAATTAAATCATCGCCTTCGGAATTTTCAAAAGTAACATTTCCTAGGATTCCGTCTTGAACAACTGTTTGGCCAACATCGGGATAGCGAAATCGTAAGGCAAAAGGCTTTCCTTCTTCACTTGCTCCGGGCTTTCGATCACGCCAAGGACTTCGAACACGAGGCTGACCAGTCTTAGCCTGAGCCTCAGCGCGCATTTTTTCTAATTCCTCTGTTGTGAGATAACACTTATAAGCATTTCCAGAATTTAAAAGTTTTTGAGCTGCTGCACGATATTGCTCTTGTCGCTCACTTTGTTTGTACGGACCCTCATCCCAATCAACACCCAACCATTTTAATGATTTTAAAATTTCATCTTCGTATTCTTTTTTGCTTCGAGCAAAATCAGTGTCTTCGATTCGCAAAACAAAAGTTCCGCCGTGGCGTTTCGCATAGTAATAACTAAAAAGAGCCGTACGAGCTCCTCCCACATGCAAATGACCTGTTGGAGAAGGAGCAAAGCGCGTTTTAACCATCCCTCGAAGATAGCTTTGAGGGAAAAATACTTCAATAAGCTTCTATATCGACTCAATAACGACAGCCATTCCCTGGCCACCACCGATACAAGCACTTGCAACGCCAATGCCTCCACCTTGTGACTGAAGAGATAACGCAAGTGAACCTGTAAGACGTGCCCCAGAAGCAGCCAAAGGATGACCAACAGCAATAGCACCACCATGTATATTTGTTTTCTGCCGATCAAGTCCTAGCTCTTTTTCAACCGCAAGATACTGAGCCGCAAAAGCCTCGTTCACTTCCACAAGTTTATAATCCTTGTGACTTTTAATTCGAGAATCATTTAATCGAGCCGTTGCCTTAAGAATCGCTCCGACAGGCCCCATTCCCATTTCTTCAGGCAAACAACCCACTGCTGCCCATGATTTGATTTTTGCAAGAATCGGCAAGCCCTGGCTCTTTGCCCACTCTTCTTCTGCAACGATAAGCGCTGCTGCTCCATCACAAATTCCGCTCGCTGTTCCAGCAGTCACGAGTCCTTCTTTTTTAAAAAGTGACGGTAACTTTGCAAGCCCCTCTAATGTCGCCTGCCCGCGTGGATGCTCATCTTTTGCAAAATCAATATTCGCTTTTTTTACAACAAGCTTCAAAGCAGCGATTTCTTTTTTAAAAAAACCAACTTCATGCGCAGCCTGATATCTCTTTTGACTTTCAAGAGAATACTCATCCACCTGCAAACGAGAAATCTTATACTTTTCGCCGACTCTTTCGGCCGTCATCGCCATTGGCATCTTCACGTGCATGTCGGTTAAACTTGCATTCAAATAATCTTCGAGCTCTCCATGACCGAGGCGATAACCAAATCGCGCTCCTCTTAAGACATAAGGAGTCTGGCTCATAGATTCGGTTCC
>JBAXJW010000303.1:0-1951 GCA_037137635.1 bacterium
ATGTGTGTCTTAATAAACCTTTAAAGACACACATAACTTCTTGCTCTGGTTTATCTTGCAGTGATTTTTGCTCGAATATACTCACGATTTAAACGCGCAATATTTTCGAGAGAGATTTCTTTAGGACAAGCAGCTTCGCAAGCACCTGTGACAGTACAATTTCCAAAGCCTTCTTCATCCATTTGCTCAACCATTGCGATCACGCGTTGATCGCGCTCAGGCTGGCCTTGAGGAAGTAAAGCGTATTGAGAAACTTTAGCTCCCACAAAAAGCATTGCTGAAGAATTTTTACAAGCTGCTACACAAGCTCCGCATCCAATACAAGCGGCTGCTGAGAAGCTTAAATCCGCATCTTCTTTTGGAATCGGAAGAGAGTTTGCATCAACCGCGTTGCCTGTATTCACAGAGACAAATCCACCTTTGGCTTGAATACGATCAAAAGCAGAGCGATCAACAGAGAGATCTTTGTTGATCGGAAAAGCTATTGCACGAAATGGTTCAATAACAATTGTTTCGCCATCTTTGAAACGTCTCATATGCAACTGACAAGTTGCGGTTCCACGATCAGGACCGTGCGGATTACCATTGATTGTCATCGCGCAACTTCCACAAATTCCCTCGCGGCAATCGTGGTCAAACGCAACAGGATCTTCACCTTTTGAAATCAAATCTTGATTTAAAATATCGATCATTTCTAAAAAAGAAACATCTGTTGAAACGTCTTTCACAGAATAAGTTACAAACTCTCCAGAAGAGTTTTTATTTTTTTGGCGCCAAATTTTAAGATTTAAATTGAGTTTAGAAGCATTTCCGTGACTCATTTGTAACTCCTTTGAGTGAGTTTAACGAATTCAAAGTTAAGATCTTCCTTGTGAATCTTTGGCTTTGAAACATCTCCGCTGTATTCCCAAGCAGATACGTGACAAAAATTTTGATCATCACGAAGCGCTTCGTTTTCGGGAGTTTGACTTTCTTCTCGAAAATGTCCGCCACAAGATTCTGTACGATCCAGCGCATCTCGGCACATCAATTCACCCAGCTCGATGAAGTCTGCCACACGGCCAGCCTTTTCAAGTTCTTGGTTTAATTCTGTATTCGAACCCAAAACTCGGACATCACTCCAAAACTCTTCACGAATTTTACTGATATTTGCAATTGCAGAATTAAGGCCTTTTTCATTTCGAGCCATACCGCATTCGTCCCACATGATTTTCCCTAATTTTTTATGGAAATAATCAACGCTTTTTGATCCCTTCACATTCAAAATCTTATCGAGACCTTTTTGAACATCGTTCTTTGCAGCTTTTACAGCGTCAACATTTTCATCAATCTTTTCGAATTTGTTGCTCGCGATGTAATTTGCGAGTGTGTAAGGAATGACAAAATATCCATCCGCCAAACCTTGCATCAGAGCAGACGCTCCTAAGCGATTGGCTCCGTGATCTGAGAAATTTGCTTCTCCCAAGACGAACAATCCAGGAACAGTCGACATCAAATTATAATCCACCCAGAGGCCACCCATTGTGTAGTGAACCGCAGGGAAAATTCTCATAGGAACTTTATAAGGATTTTCATCTGTAATTTTTTCGTACATTTGAAAGAGGTTGCCGTATTTAGCGCGAATTTTTGCCTCACCCTGACGTTGAATAGCGTCTGCAAAATCTAAATATACTGCTAATCCGGACTCCCCTACTCCACGACCTTCATCGCAAACTTTCTTCGAATTACGAGAAGCCACGTCACGCGGAACAAGGTTTCCAAAACTTGGATAAACTCTCTCTAAGTAATAATCACGCTCTTCTTCAGGAATATCTGTTGCCTTGCGCGTTTCATTTTTTTGTTTGGGGACCCACACACGACCATCGTTACGTAAACTTTCACTCATAAGAGTTAACTTGGATTGGTGATCACCCGCCACTGGAATACAGGTTGGGTGAATTTGTGTGAAGCA
>JBAXJW010000304.1:0-1945 GCA_037137635.1 bacterium
GCCGATGAGATTTGTTTTTTGAAATTTTCTGCAACTTCTTCAATGGGAAGCCATCCAAGATCTACATAGTTGGGATGTTCTTTAAGTTTTTGTGGAGAGATTTTTCCTGATTTAAATTGAATCTTAATGTCTTCTAAAAGCTTTTGATTTTCAGCAGTGGCCTTGTCAAAGATGATTCCTAGCTTGTACTCAGTGGGTGCTTTATTTTTAAAAATTGATTTCAATTCATCGTCGCTTAAGGTTGATCCACTTGTTTGAATTTCACGATGGTAAAGAGAGCGTCTTTCAATCGAACTTTTTAATGCATTAAAGTAATTTTCAAAATCAACGCCTTGTTGTTTAAGCATCTGCTTAAGCTGGCTTGAAGATAATTTATTTTTTTTCGCAATTCCGTCAATTTCGCGGTTCACGCTTTCTGGAGTAATCTCAGAACCTATTTCTTTAAGTCGAACTCGAATGATTTGATTTTCAACAAGGCGATTGAATAATTTTTCATCATTAAGATCTCCTTCGATTGGATAAAAGTTTTTAAGTAGGGGACTTTTTTGAATCTGTTGTCTAAGGCTTTGAATATCTGAAAGAAGAATGGCTTTTCCTTGGACAACGGCCACAACCTTGTCGAGTAATTTTGCATGCGAAAAGAAAGATACAAACAAAGAGAAAAGTAATAGGATTTTAAGAGCTTTCATTTGAAACGAGGCTAACCGATGAGCAACCCTGGATCAAAAAATGAATTAAAAAATATTCAAACAAATCATCAAAAAGAAAAGGGAAGTTTATGGGCTTGGATTGGGTCTGTTTTCCTTTGGTTTGTAACTCCTACGGGAGCGAGCGCCTTGTGGGAAAAATGGTTAACAGCACGTGAAAAAGATAGCGACGAACAAGAAGCGCAGCAAAAAGAATCAGAGCCTAAAGACTCTTCAAGTCAGTCTTAACCGCATATTTCTTTTTAAGAGTACTGAAATAAGCTTCATAAACTGTCCGGCCTTTGATCTCTTTAATCGAGCGAACAATAAAGTTTTTATATTCAGTGTCTAGACCGCTATATGCTTTGATTCCATCAAGTTGAATGATGTGAAATCCGTAAGGGCTTTCAATAACTCCGCTAATTTTTCCAGATTCTTTCAAAGCAAGTGCGGCTTCATAATACTCAGGAACGAGTTTGTTTCGTCCTGACCATTCAACGAGACCACCGTATTTAGCATCGGGACCTTCTGAGAATTCAGCAACCATATCTACAAAATTCTTTTTACCAGTTGTAATAAGTTCGTAGGCATTCTGTGCGCGAGCTTTTACTTTTTGAACTTCATCATTTTTCATTTGTGGCGAAGTTAAAAAGACGATTTGGCGAGTACGAAGGAGAGGACTCTTTTCGTAGTATTCTTTGATGTCGCTTTCAGGAACGTTGATTGCGTCTATCTTTGGCTTGATTTCTTTTTGAACCAAAGTTTTGTACATCAAAATTTCAAATTGATCCTTAAGAGTTGGATCTTTATCAATGCCTTTGTTCTTAGCTTCTTGAAGTGCGAGTTCAAAGTTTACGATGTTTGAAAGAACTTCTTCTTTGCTCGGAGCTTGGCCTGGAAGGCTGAGAGCTTTATTTTGTTCATAGCGCTGTTTGAATTCTTCAGCAGAAATGATTTTTTGTCCGATAACGGCAACTGAATTTGCAGCAAAAGCATGAAATGTTGAAAAAGAGATCGCTAATAAAGAGATGCGTTTGAACATAGTTTTATTCTAATCTTCATAGGGAAGCCTGCAAGTCATGCTTTTGGCAGTGAGCCATAAGTGAGATCTCGCTTTAGATAAGCGTTTCAAATTGTGAAAGGGCAGAGTCGACGCTTTTGAGGAGGCTTTCTTCGTTGGGCTGTTCGTTTGTGGGGTTTTTGATGAGAAGCTTTCCGTCCGGAGAAAGTTGAAAGTGTTTGGGGTATTTAAGGGCACG
>JBAXJW010000305.1:0-1929 GCA_037137635.1 bacterium
TAATTTCTGAATTTCGATAATCGTGATGAGACCAATCATGTCCTTGGCTATAGCCAAAATGACTCCAACTTTTCGCAAGATATGAGCTGTCTCGCACATGGAGACAGACGAATTTTTGACCTTCTTCAAGCCCAAGGTTTTTTAAGAAACTTATCCCACGGTTGAACTCTTTGGGGTGAAAAGTTAAACAAGGAGGGGATTGGATTATTAGTCCAGCCCTATCACAATCAGAAGTTTTAATGCAGACATGGTTATTGGGGATCCGTTCAAACAAATCAACTATTAACCAACCTAGGTTGCCTGATATTAAACGCACTTTCCTTTTCCACATTTTTTCAAGAAAAACATTGGAACTTGTCACGCTTCTCACCGCAAAGATATTTATTCCTCTGCCGCGTAGTGAGTTTTTGCTCTTCGACAATTCTAAATAGCGTAAAGCCATAGGCACAGTGAAGTGTCCGATTCTGACATTCTGTGCTTGGTGCACCCTTACTCTCATTATTTTGGAAAGCGCAAGCAAAATAGCAACAATAAAAGCCGCCAATGGAAGAAGCGCCAACCGCGCGAATCCAAGTTCTTTACAAACGGCAATTTTTTGCTTTAAGTACCCGAACATAACGGTACTTTAATCAAAAAAGTTCGGATAGTTGCTTAAGAAGCAAGATGCGAATTCAGCTCTGATCGGATAATAGTTTGGTGTGGATTGAAGTTTCGGGTGGGTGCTAAAAATGTGTTTTAGTTTTGCTTGCTTTTGTTTTTGCTCTGGGGTTTCGACAAAAGTGCCCTCAACTCGAGCCGCCATCTCTGTAACTGCTTCAGCCAGTTCTTTAGAACTCATTTCTCTTATCGCTACTCCGGCATCGACATATTCGGGGGAAAAGAGTGAACTGGAGGCATTTCGCTCAATTATTTCATCAAGTCTTAAATCGTTTTTTGTTAAGTTGTCTTGAAGGATCTTTGGATAAATCAGAAGGTCACGGACCGCGACCGCGTGCGCAAAAAGCGGAACCCAATTGACATAAAGCGAAGGGCGGCGAAAGATTTGTGGGATGCTGTCCCATCCTGAACCAGTTGAGACACAAAAAGTACAGTGGGCGCCTAGAAAGATATCTAAGAAGTCGGTGCGAGTGCCATTTGTTGCGTAATCAATCACTCGTGGGTGCTTCGAAATTAGTGGTTCTTTGACAATGGCGCCCATTCGGAAAACTGTGTAGTCCATTTCGGCCAACGTTTCAGTCGCAGCAACAAATGTGCTGATGTCAGAGTCGCGGTAGTTGTGATAAGACCAGTCTCGGCTATTTGACCAGCCAAGATTATTGGAATTCGCTAAAAAAGAACTATCGCGCACATTTAGACAAACGAATTTCTCTCGATTTGAAATATTATTTTTAGATAAAAACTCGTCACCAAGAGCCATCTCGGTCTCGCTAAAATTGAGAGTCGGAGGAAAGCTGTTTAAGATACCCTCTTTATCAATATTAGTTGATTCTTGATAAAAATCTGTCGATTGAAGCCGTTTTGAAATGTCGTTGAGTAGCCAGCCCCAATTTCCAGTCTGGAAGTTGAAATTTCTACTCCACATTTTTTCGAGTGATATGCTGCAACTTGTATCTGAGACACCACAGAAAATATTGATTTCACGCTTCCCTTTAAGAATTTTGCGTTCTTTTATTTTTAGAACGCTTAGCTCAGTGTTCGTTGCGAAGTGGCCAATTCTTGAGTTGATGACTGGGTGGATTCTGACTCTGACGAACTTGGATACGAATAAAAGTAAGCCAACAAAAGCCATCGCAAAAGGCAGGAGAACGACTTTTGTTGGTCCTAGTGCTGTCACAACAAGGTACTTTTGTTTTATTTTAAGCCAAAGATCCACGAGTAAGAGTGTAGTTTGAATAATACTCGGAGTTGGAGTGTCGGATTGTTTAGAAT
>JBAXJW010000306.1:0-1929 GCA_037137635.1 bacterium
AGTTACTTTCTGAGAGTGGTTACGAAGGAAAAATTCTTCTATTTAACGGCTCGAATAATGATCAAAAATCAAAAGAAATATATGCAGATTGGCTTAAAAGAAATAAGGACAGCGACAAAATATCAGGATCTAAAACAGCTGATCTTCGTGCAGCACTGGTTGACTACTTTAAATATGATGCCGAAATAATGATAGCGACTGAAGCGGCTGCTGAAGGCATAAACTTGCAATTTTGTTCATTGGTTATCAATTATGATCTTCCTTGGAACCCGCAAAGAATCGAACAAAGAATAGGTCGTTGTCACCGATATGGTCAAAAGCATGATGTAGTCGTAGTGAATTTTGTTAATCGAAAAAACGCTGCCGATCAACGTGTTTTCGAATTACTTGACCAGAAGTTCAAGCTTTTTAAGGGTGTTTTTGGGGCTAGTGATGAAGTATTGGGTAGCATTGAATCAGGCGTGGACTTTGAAAAGCGAATCGCAACAATTTATCAATCATGTCGTACCGAAGAAGAAATAAATACAGCCTTTGATGCGTTACAGACCGAAATGGATGAATCCATACAAGAAGGAATGAAGGGTGCAAAGGAAAAACTTTTAGAAAATTTTGACGCTGATGTTCACGAAAAGTTAAAGATAAATATGAGAGAAAGTAAAGCTTTCTTAGAAACTTTCGAAAGATGGCTTTGGGATATATCGAAGTATTACTTAGGCGATAACGCAATCTATACGGATGGTGAATACACTTTCAGACTAAAAAATAACCCATTCCCTGGTGAAGATATAGAAGAAGGCCCATACAAGATTGGTAAAAACATTGATGATGCGCATATATACCGCCCCGGGCATCCACTGGCAGAAAGAATTTTGGGAGCGATTAAGGCAAAAGAACTACCTAACGCAGAAATTGTTTTTGACTACACAAATAACGGCAAAATTATAACGCCAATCAAGCAAATAGTTGGTTTGTCCGGCAATTTACAGGTATCAGAACTTACTATAGATTCCTTTGAAACAGAAGATACTATTGTAGTTACGGCCATTATGGACGATGGAACAATTATCGAAGAGGAAATTGCTAAAAAGCTAATCTCTCTCGCAGCCGATACCGTTAATAGCGGTATAGCAATAGATAGTGAGCGACTACAGTACGAGGAACGGGTAAAGGTTGCGACCCTGACTACCAGCCTTGCAGAGAAAAATAGTGAGTTTTTTGATGAAGAAGTAGACAAGCTTGATAGATGGGCTGAAGACGTTAAAAAGAGCCTAGAAATAGAACTTAAACGACTTGATATAGATATAAAAACAATGAAAACAAATGCGAAGAAAGTGCTCAATTTAGTAGAAAAAGTAAAGCTGCAACGTGAAATTAAGGATCTGGAAAAGAAAAGAAATACAATGCGACAAAAACTTTACACCTCTCAAGACGAAGTAGATGTAAAAAAAGAGAACTTATTAGAGCGTGTAGAAGCGCAGTTAAAACAAAAAACAGATATTTCACCATTGTTTACACTTAGGTTTAAGGTAATATAAGTATATGAATATTACAAACAAACCAAAACTTGAACTTACATGGATCGGCAAAAACAACCCAGATTACGATATTGCAAATATTGAGCCAAGAATTTTAGAAGAAAACCCAGAGCTTTCAAATACTGCAAATGATCCTGACACAGATAACATGATTATTCATGGTGACAATCTGCTTGCTCTCAAAGCACTCTTGCCTGAGTATGAAGGTAAGATTAAGTGTGTTTATATAGACCCACCATATAACACTGGTAATGCTTTTGAGCATTACGACGATAGCGTAGAACACAGCACGTGGCTTTCGCTTATGAAACCTAGATTAGAGCTCTTAAAGATTTTACTAAAAGATGACGGTTTGATTTTCGTACAAATTGATGATAACGAACAAGCTTATTTA
>JBAXJW010000307.1:0-1924 GCA_037137635.1 bacterium
ACCTTTTTGTGCAGAGAAATTCACACACTTGCCATCTTTGAATTCAAATTCAGCGCCCTCGATGATTTGATTCATAACTTCCACCGGACGAGTCATGCGCGCGCGGCCTTGAGTTTTTCTCCAGTCAGGTGAAGTGAAAACTTCTTCTGTAGGAATGTTGGCTAAGTAACGGAATCCTTTTGAAGAATTCGTGTGCGAGCCGCCTTGCCAATGTGATTCTTGAATCAGTTCAACTTCGAGTTGAGTGCCGGGAGCTTCGAAAGTGAGTTTTTTAAATTTCTTTGCATTTAATATATCTGCTCGTGAGATTAATTTATCTGAAAGTTTGCGCCAGGTTTCTGCAGGGTTTGGGGTATCAAGACGCAAAATTTTGGAAAGAATTTTCCAAAAAGCTTTTGTGGTTTCTTCCCCCTCGGGAGTTCCCATTACAAGAGCTGCCCACATGGGAGTAGGGAGACAAGAAATTGACCACGGAATATCTCCGCGAATAATTGATTTGCGAAAGTTAGCCATCACTTCACGGCCTTTTTTATCAGCGCGAAGACTTTTCTCTGGGTTTACGCCACTGAAAAGATGCGGGTCGCCTTTGCCGTCGATGTGGACGCGAGCCCATGGGCTTTGTGCAGCTTCATCGTAAATTCCTTTTGCAAATGCCGGAATAAAATCACAATTCTCAAGTGAAGTATGATCTAACCTTGAACGTTGAGCCCGCATATATTTAGGATCAAACCAAACGTATTTTGCGCCACGCTTGTAAGCTTCAACGGCAATGTCTTCGACATGGTCCGCAAGAGCAGCGTCGTAAGAAATATAAATACACTGATCTTTTTTCATTTCGATTCCAGTGCTCAAAATAAGATCAATAAATTTATCAAAATTCTCGAGTTTCATGGGGCTCATGATAATCTATAGTCGATGGCACGTAAAACAGTTTGGTCAGAAGTTTTTTTAAATCCCGAGCATATTGAGTTAGCACTTGCAGCACGAGATTTTGCTCAAAAAGAAATTGAGCCACAGGCGGCTGCGATCGATAAAAACCATAAAATCCCCACCGATTTAATTCAAAAAATGGGAGATCTTGGTTTTTTGGGAATGGGCGTTCCTGCAGAGTGGGGTGGATCAGAACTCGATACTTTAAGTTATATCAGCGTGCTCGAAGAAATTTCTGTGGCGTGTGCTTCGAGTTCGGTTTTGATGTCTGTGAATAATAGTCTTGTTTGCACTCCATTGAAAAAATTTGGGACCAAAGAACAAAAGGATAGATACCTCGGTGATTTAGCGAGGGGAAAAAGAATTGGTTGTTATTGTTTGTCGGAACCTGGATCAGGATCAGATGCGGGTGCGATGAAAACTCGTGCGGTTAAAAAAGGAAATAAGTGGGTATTGAATGGGGTGAAAAACTTTATCACCAACGGAAAAGAAGCTTCTGTTGCGATTGTTTATACAAATTCAAATCCTGACTTAAAAAACAAAGGGATCACGTGCTTTATAGTCGAGAGCAGCATGCAAGGTTACAGTATTGCCAAGCTCGAAGAAAAATTAGGAATTCGCGGATCAAGCACAGCTCAAATTGTTTTTGATAACGTGGAAGTTTCTGAAGAGCACAGGCTTGGTGCCGAGAACGAGGGCTTCAAAGTTGCGATGAATACGTTGGATTCAGGCCGCATCGGAATTGCTGCACAAGCTGTGGGCATAGCGCGTGCGTGTTTAGAAGAAGCTGCGGCTTATGCTCAAGAGAGAGAGGCTTTTGGTAAGCCGATTTCTGCACTTCAAAGTATACAAAATTACATTGCTGATATGAGCGTAAAAATAAATGCCGCTCGTTACTTAATGCGTGCAGCTGCAATTAAACTTGATAAAGGCGAGAGTGTGACTCGCGAAGCGGCAGAAGCCAAGCTCTTTGCCTCAGAAATATGTATGGAAG
>JBAXJW010000308.1:0-1913 GCA_037137635.1 bacterium
GAATTGACGATAGGGTGCCATGGGGAGTACGAAGAAGGCTTTACGCTAGCGAAAAAACTGAGAAAGAAAAAAAATGGATCTACCGAAGTGATGTCCCCTCGAATCTTAATCGTGGACGATGAAGAAGAAATTAGAGAACTGTACTCTGATTTTTTAAAGGGACGAAACTATCGGACAGTATTGGCGAGTAGTTACACAGAAATGATGGCAGCACTTTCTCTTACCAACTTGGGACACTCTACAACTGGCATTGCAAAATGAGTCATCTTCTACCTTTTTAGATTTCAACCAAAGGAAAGATGATTTTAACAAAAAATCTAAATGAAAGGTCATAAAAGCCGCGCGGCTAAGCCAGCGGAGAGGGATTTGAAGTGAAGAAACCAGGTTTGACATGGGATAGGCGACTAAACTAGCATTAAAAAAGTGGAAACTTTTGATTAAGGAGGGAATTTAAAAACTCAGAAAAAATAATGATTTATTACTCTTTTGAGTAGACTAGAAGAGCATATTTCCGCAAGATGTTTGTGACAAAACAAAACAAACGAGGAAAATATGCTTAGAGATAAACTATCATGTTATTTTAGTTCAATGCAACGAAATCTTTTCCCAGGATTTATAGAAGAACTGGGGCCCACGACTGACAAGCATTTGAAGGTTATTGTCGCGTTTGACACGATTCAGGTTGAAAGATTCACACCTTTTCAGAGCCTTTTTGCTGTGGGCCGACGCCCCATCAATCGTGATGCTATGGCAAGGGCATTTATCGCTAAAAGTATTCTCAATATTCCTTCAACAGTTGCACTGATTGATCGCTTAAAAGTCGACCAAGTTCTAAAACGGCTCTGTGGTTTCGAAGGTAGAATTCCATGCGAAGGGACATTTTCTAATGCTTTCTTTGAGTTTGCTGAGCAAGGCCTTGCGGCAAAAATTCATGGTGTTTTGGTTAGTGAGATGTATTCGGATAAATTGATAGGCCATATTAGCCGAGACTCTACCGCTATTAAAGGTCGTGAAAAGGTGACAAGGAAGACTGAAGAGGCTCCCCCCAAAGTGGTTGCGCCCTTAAAGAGAGGGCGCCCAAAAAAAGATGAAATTCGCGCTGAAAAGGACCCAAGCCGCATTGAGAAACAGCTAGGCATGACCTTAATGGAGATGCTTGCAGATTTGCCAAAGGAGTGCGACATAGGTGGAAAGAAGAATAGCCAAGGTAATAACGAGTACTGGATTGGCTATAAACTCCATCTGGATGTTGATGACCATGGAACTCCCATATCTGCATTAGTCACTTCAGCCTCTATGCATGACAGTGGGGCAGCGATTCCATTGGAAACTGCTACTAACTTAAAGGTTAAAAGCTTGTATACGCTGATGGATGCCGCATACAACAGCGATCATATCAGCACTTACATTAATAATGCTGGCAAAGTCGCGATCATTGACCCTAAGAAGCCTAAAGGCAGTGAGAAAATTCCACTCGCTCCAGCAGAAAAAGAGCGATACAAAATCCGCACCACAGTGGAAAGAACCAACTCAACGATTAAAGATGATTTTGGTGGACGTTATATCAGAGTCAGAGGTTACCAGAAAGTAGCCTCACATCTTATGTTTGGGGTATTGGCCATGACCGCATTACGAATTGTTAACTACTTTACGTAGCGACCTAAGTTCTGGAAAATTTTAAAAACCCAAAAGACCAAGTGGGCTGCTTTAGTGCGCCAAAAGTTCAAAAAATCTAATACAAAATCATAAAAACAAAGAATTCAAAAACCAGTCGATGAAAAATTTAACTCTCTGCACTCCAAATTGCCCAAATGTAGGGCGAAGCTTCGTGGCGGGATATATTTTTTAAATTTGCTCCTTTATTAATATCGACACTTACTATATTGCTTTTAGCCCAAAGTTCAGGTTTATCG
>JBAXJW010000309.1:0-1913 GCA_037137635.1 bacterium
TTTATAAAGCTTGCACGCACTACCAAGTCGATGACGAAGTTTACATGATGATTGACCTCATCAAGAATGACCTTCTCGAGGAATATGAAAAACTGAGCTGCGATGGCTATCGTGTTCTTGGCATCGCCTATCGCGAATTCCCTCAAGACAAAACGACCTTCTCCATTGCGGATGAAAGTGAATTGATTCTTTTAGGTTACATCGCTTTCCTCGATCCACCCAAGGAATCAGCCCTCAAAGCGATTGCGTCGCTCAAGAGCTATGGCGTCTCAACCAAGATTCTAACAGGCGATAACGCTTTAGTGACGCGCAAAATTTGCAAGGATGTCGGCATTGATGCAGGAGAAGTCATCACGGGCGACCAGCTCCTTTCCTTAACAGAGGCAGAACTTGGCAATCTTGCGGAGCAACACAATGTCTTTGCTCGCCTCTCTCCCTCACAAAAAGAAAGCATCATCTTAGCGTTGCAAAAACGAGGACATGTTGTCGGTTACATGGGCGATGGCATTAATGATGCCCTCTCAATGCGCGTGGCTGATGTTGGTATCTCGGTCGATAGTGCTGTTGATATTGCTAAAGAATCAGCTGATATCATTCTCCTCGAAAAAAGCCTCATGGTTCTTGAGGATGGCATCATTGAAGGACGTAAGGTTTTTGGAAATATCATCAAGTACATCCGCATGGGAGCGAGTTCCAATTTCGGAAATATGTTCAGCGTGCTGGGAGGCGCTTGTTTCTTGCCTTTCCTGCCGATGGCACCCATTCAAGTGCTCATCAACAATCTCCTCTACGACATTTCTCAAGTTGGAATTCCTTCCGATCATGTCGATGCAGAATATCTTCTAAAGCCCCGCCAATGGAACATCGGCAACATCGGGCGTTACATGGTTTTTATTGGACCCCTAAGTTCTATTTTTGACTACGCGACGTTCTTCTTGATGCTCTATTTTTTCCACTGTCATCTTTTCACCAATGGTGGAACAAGCCCGGAGATGAAAACCTATTATGAAAAACTTTTCCATACAGGATGGTTTGTTGAATCGATTTTAACACAAACGCTCATCGTTCACATTATCCGCACCGCGAAGATTCCTTTCTTCCAAAGCATCGCCAGCCCCTTCCTATTGGCCATGACCCTCTTCATCATGATTGTTGGCGGCTTACTCCCTTACACACCACTCGGAACTTATTTTGAAATGGTACCACTTCCTGGCCTGTTCTGGATTTGGATAGCCGGCTTCCTTCTTTGCTACTCCATTATCACGCACAAGGTTAATGTTTGGTGTATGAAGCGCTTCGGAATAGATTAATTTTTTTACGAACGCGGATTTTTAAAAAGCTTTTCCTGTTTTATTTGAATGTCGAGATTGCTTTTGTGGCAGTAAAGAGTGAAGGGTAAAGGGTAAAGAGTATTTTTAAGATCCAAATCAATCAGAACTTCGAAAATAATATTTTGATAAAACATCTTTTAAACAACAGAACTCATCAAACAGCTCTTCATGCTTAGCGCCAGCCACTCTTTACCCTTTACTCTTTACTCTTTACTGATTTTGATTCTTTTCCCATGAAAGCTCTCCTCACCGCACTCCAAGAAGGTCGTCTCGTTGAACTCCCTGATAATGACAAAACGGATGCTTTAGAATTTCTCGCTGCTCTCATTGAAGCTATTCCTGAAATCCAAGTAGACGATCAGGTCACGGAAAAAGTCCTCGCCCGCGAGAACCTTCATAATACCGGCATTGGAAAAGGATGGGCCTGTCCTCATGCCACCACGCTGCGCGATTCTGAATTGCTCTGTTCGGTAGGATGGAGCCCCAATGGAATCGCCTACGGAGCCCCAGATCAAGAACCTGTGCGACTTGTGGTGATGTACTTTGTTCCTGAGTCACAAAAAAATGCTTACCTCAAAGAAA
>JBAXJW010000310.1:0-1893 GCA_037137635.1 bacterium
GTCAGCGCCACAAGATGCAAGATAATCCGCACCTGCATAAGTTGCGACGTTTCCTGCAAGAATGCAGGCGTTATCTTTGAGGAGTTCACGAAGATTTTTAATCGTGCGTCCTACATAGCGGGCATGTGCATGAGCGACATCAAGGCAAAAGTATTCGGCACCAGCATCGCGAAGAGCGGATGCTCTTTCGATATCTTTTGGTCCGCATCCAATACTTACGAAAGCGGGATGCTTACATTTTTTAAACATTTCGACGTTTTCTTCTATAGAGCAAAAACGGTGAAGAGCACCCATGCCTCCCTTGTCACCAATGAAGTTTGCCATTTTATCTTCTGTGATTGTGTCCATGTTTGAAGTGATCACAGGAAGCTTGAGGCTAAATTTTCCAAGACGATCAGTAACAGAAATGTCTACGTGCTTTCGCGATTCGTAATGGTTATAGCTGGGCACTAATAAGACATCATCAAAGGTAAAAGAAGTTTCCATAGGATATTCCTTGAACCTAAAGGAATTGAGTCTTTGAGTCTAGTTCTTAGGGCTAGATGTTAAAGGAGACGATTTTATGAATAGTTAAAGCTGATACTGATGCGTTCTTCTTTGCCAATGTTTGTTTCTACTTCGTGACGAAGCCAACTTTCAAATAAAATGACCTGTCCCTCTTGAGGAGCGTAGCGCGCAAAAGAAGCTGAATGAAAATTGTCTTTTCTTGGTGGTGAGGCCATCATCTTTGAAAGGCGAGGATCTTCAAATTTAATGACGCCACTTCCTTTGGGGACCGTCACATAAAATGTTCCACTGATCACGGACAAAGGGTGTAGGTGCAGTGAGTGAGTGGCTTTGGGAGGCATTATGTTGAGCCAGCAACTTTCCATTTGCCTTTGTTCATTTCCAAATCCCAGAGCTTTTGCAAATTTTTGCACATGTTTGTCGATTTCGTTTTTGAGATCAATAAAAGTTGAGTTGATTTCGTGTAGGTTTGAATAGGACGAGTAGCTTGTATATCCGTTTGAATAATGGGATTCGGACCAGCTTTGCCCACCTTTGTCTTTCTCAAAAATCTTGAGAGAATCACTTTTGAGGTTCTTTAAAAGCTCTTTAAGTACACGAGGGTCTTTTAAAAGGACTTCTTCGTAGATGAATGTGGGAAAATAACTTTTAATCGCCATAGGACTTGATATACGATTCTTATCGATGCTTTTCACGCACGAATTTAAAACTTCTATTCAACCCGAGCAATTGGATCTTTATGGTCATTTAAACAACGCTCAATATCTACAGATTTTGGAGTCTGCGAGATGGAATTGGATAGAGAAATTTGGGGGCACACGCGAATTAGTCACTAAACTGGGTGTCGGGCCTATTGTTCTCGAAATTAACATTCAATTCCTCAAAGAACTCAAAGCCGCTGAAGAGATTTTAATTCGATCCAAACGCGAGGTTGAAGTGGGACGTTTATTCTATCAGGAGCAAGAAATTATCAATTCTCGTAGCGAGGTAGCCTGCAAAGCGCGTTTGAAGATGGGTTTTTTGAATTTACAAACGAGGCGTTTAGTGGAGCCTCCTTTTGAATGGTGCGAGATCTTAGAAGAGCGATCGGTGTCTTCTTTATGAAAAAGTGGGTTTTGAAAAAAGCAGCTCTTCGTCGTTTTGAAAGTGGCCATCCTTGGGTGTTTTCGAATGAGATTGAGAGCGTGAAGGGAATCGAAAAGGGCGAAGTCGTTGATTTACATGATCCTTCGGGTCGTTTTTTAGCAAGAGGTTTTGGAAACACAGCAAGTTTGATTGCTTTTCGTTTTTTGAGCGATTCCAAAGAAGAAATTGATTTGGACTGGTTTGTTCAAAAGATTTTGGAACGCCGATCTTTGCGCGAAAAGTTGGGATTAAGAGCAAGTC
>JBAXJW010000311.1:0-1882 GCA_037137635.1 bacterium
CATCAATGATAAAACAATAATTTCGGGATCGAGATCCTTCATGTATTCCAGAAGTCGCTCGGGAGTGGTGTATGTGATGAATTCAAAATAGCGAAAAAATCTTTCTGGTAAAAAGGCATCGCCTTGCCAGCAATCCAGATCAAGTACGCCTTGAACTTGGCTAGCGCGAGCATTTTCCATAACCCAAAGAGCGGTTTCAGAATCAGCTTCTTTGAGGGATAAGAAGAGGGTTTCAGCAGGAAGCATCTGCAGGGTTTCGATTTCTCGTTCGATGCTCACAGCGGGTAATTCGGGAAGGACTGATTTGAGAAGGGAATTCAAACTCACGGCCTAGGTAATATCATGACGCAGGTGCTTTGTATAAGCTTATCGTCTCCAAAAATCCCTATTGGCGGCGTCTTTTATCCCTTTTGAGGGCCGCTTGGTATCTGTCAGCGATTATTTTAAGAATTTCGACCCTTAACTCGGGTTTATTCTCTAGGAGAGGGGAGTTTTCTGCAAAATAATAAAGGCCCTGAAAAGCCTCGGGAGGGCCGTCGTGCAGGCGAGATCCGTGGCTTTCTCCGCCTGCAGCGTAGTCGCTTCCACCCACAAACTTGCCATAGTTCACCCCAATGTTATTCCACTCCTGAAATCCAGCGGGTACTTTTTTGTATTCAATGATTCGTTCAAGAGTTTTTTGATAAGCCGCTTGCCTTAAACGATCAATTTTTTGTGTATAAGCATTTGGCTGACCTGACCTTATTTTAAGTTCAAGAATAAGCTCTGTTTTTTCTTTTTCTGAGAGCGAGTCGAGCTTATTGGTGTTTTCGATCTTTTCAAGGAGCTTCGTAAAAGCCTCTTCGGGGCTATTGTGTAGGCGTGATCGATAGCTTTCTCCTCCAGAAAAGTAGTCTCCAATTCCTGCGAATTTTCCGTAATTCACACCGAAGTTTGTCATTTCAATGCTTGTAGGGATTTTTTTATGAAGAAGGATGTGTTGAATAACTTTTTCATAAGCTTCTTCTCTAAGAAGATTTATTTTTTCAGCATAAGCTTTTTCGTCACCGGCTCGTATTTTGAGATCAAGCAGGATTTCTGTTTTTTCTTTCTCTGAGAGAGAGTCGAGCTTAGTGGTGCTTTCGGCTTTTTCTAGAAGCTTCGTGAAAGCCTCCTCGGAGCTATTATGTAAGCGTGAACGATGACTTTCTCCGCCTTGGGCATAGTCTCCGGATCCCGTGAATTTCCCATAGTTGATACCTAAGCTGGACCAGTCTTTAAAACCTGCAGGAATTTTTTTGTGCTCAGAAATCCATTTTATAATTTTTTCGTGAGCGAGGTCGGCACTGTCTACTTTTTGTTCATTATGAGGGCTAAGGGTTATGATTTTCTTACATTTTTCGGGAGGAGTATCTTCGCTTGAAAAGGCAATAGACAATATCCAGAAGCTTACTAAAAAAGGTTTTTTCGGATTGAGGCTCACAACTATATGCTTTGTCGGAGTTTTCGTTTGGTATATAAATGCCAAGAAACTGCGTCAGTGAACTGACGCTTTGTCTTTGCTTTAAAAATGTCAAAAACCAAAATACTTCATTTTATTCGCCGAATGTCTTTTCTTTTATTGTTAGGTTTTTCGTCGTTTCTTGGTGCGCAATCTTTAGAAAAGCTTGAAGCTGTAACAGCTCGTTATGAAACTTTAATTGATTTTCTTAATGATCCATCAGCGATCGAAGAATATCGAATAGTCTTAAAGCTTTATTTAAAGGAAGAAATTGTTTTTGATCCAGTCTTTGATAGGTTTTTTGAACAAATAAAAGATCTTGCAGAAAAGATTCCAGAGTTCGCTGAGGCTGCTTGGAAAAAAAATTCAGATTGGCAAAAGGAAATTTACTCAATCAAAGGC
>JBAXJW010000312.1:0-1880 GCA_037137635.1 bacterium
CCTTTATACGTAATAGGCTATGGTGCGGTGGTCAAGACGAGACCTAAGATTTAGTCTGATTATACTCCGCACAATCCGTTTTGTTCTTTGGGAAGTGGGGCTTCTAGCACATTTCAAACTTCGCCCTAGACTGTAGCTATGAAAACACAGGGTACACGTAAAAACATTTTTTTCACTTTAACTCTCATCGTGTTCGCGCAACTTGCTAGCCTGCAATCTTTTGCGGCAGATATCCCAGCAAAAACAATCATTCATTCCGTCAAAGTTAAATATTCCTACATACTTGCTCCCGTTGATAGTCAGGGTATGACGATTTACCAAGCAATCTTGGGTGGTCATGTCGATTTCGAAGGAACTCCCGAAGTAAACGTTACTGTCAAAATCGGTGGTCAAGTTTACACTTCTCCAACTGACCCTAAAGGAAATTTTTCATTTCTTGTTTATACAAACAATGCGGGACGTTTTGAGGTAGGCGCGTGGACGCCCAGTTCTGATGCTTACGTCAGCAGCGGATCTCAAGTTATCAAACAGATCCAGTAAGTTGTTTCAGTATTTTTAAATTTGGTACACGCTACTGGGCTCGAACCAGTGACCCCCACCATGTCAAGGTGGTACTCTAACCAACTGAGCTAAGCGTGCGCAGGGTAATTTTGCCTCATTCGTAAATGGTAGCTGAGGGCGGAGTCGAACCGCCGACCTGTGGGTTATGAATCCACCGCTCTCACCAACTGAGCTACCCAGCCATTACAAATGAAGACACGAGGCATAATAGCGCCTCAAGGGTGTGTGAGCAAGTCTCGTGAATCATGTTAGCCTTTTTTTCGGAGGGGTACTGAATATGAGAAAAATCACTTTGAATTTAGGGGCCTTAGCTTTGGCGTCTTCGGCGGCGGTTTCGTCGCTCTGGTCGCAGGAATGGACTCAAGAGAGTTTGGTGAAGGTCGACGGGGTCGTCACCGGATTTAGCGGGCTTAAAACCGACAATGTCGTCGATGGAGCGGTTGTCCTGCCCAGTCTTTCTACAGAGGACTTGTTTCAGTTTCAGGTCGATCAATTTATGGGACCACCCGAAAAAATGAGCGTCGCTGGATTCTTTAGTGCCGATGTTCCTTCAAATTTTCATTTCCCCAAGCAAAGTGAGAAGTATGGATTCTTCCCTGTAAGTTTCGGCAAGGAGCACTTCAGTATTTATGCGGCAAAGGGTTCTAAAAACGAACTCATTGCAGCTTGGTTTCAGCTTCCTTGGGACAAGATGCTTGATATGGATAGCAACAAGGCTCCTCCTACAGACATGTTGCCTTTGTTGAAGTTTAAAAAATATTCTGTAGTCGAAGAGCAAGATTGGTCTGCGGCTTCGAATATTTCTTTGAAGCTAGATCGAGGAGCAGGTTCAGAAGTTTATTTCTCTTGGGAGCGAAGTGCTTTGCAAGGAAAAGACATGGATGCGCTTTTTCTTTTTCAGGGTACCAAAACCAACAGATGGGCTTTTGCAAATCTTTTAGGCAAGCCTGCTTTGAGTGGGACGATTACTGGAATTAGTGGTTTGGAAGAAAATTTCAAAATGCTTTTCATGCGCACACATGTCACAGGTCAAGATGTGACAGCTGCTGAAGGATGGATTCGAAGTGCCCGTTCTGCTGAATTGGTTGTTGCACAATCGCTTCCTTCTTCACTTGAAGCAACACTTGTAAATCCAGAAAAAATTTCTTGGTCGCCAATTGAGTCTCCAGGTTGGATCAGTTTTGTGATTGCGCCCAATGCTCCTAAGCCAAGCCTCTTTCGAATTGATGGGATTTTTGGTGGAGCCTTTGCAACAATGGCTGAACAAAAACAAATTTGGCTCGATCCTCGTTTAGGCACTACACAAACAGGCCTCAATG
>JBAXJW010000313.1:0-1879 GCA_037137635.1 bacterium
GCATAGGGCTTGGCAGGTCTTTTGCCGAATGAATGGCCACACAACACGTTTTTGATAAAATTAATTCATCGAGTTCTTTTGTAAAAAAATCTGTCTTTTCAAGATGACGCAATGATTGCGACATATCTTTATCACCCGCTGTCTCAACAAAAGTGATATCAAACTCAACATCCGGAAAAAAAATTTCAAGCTCATTTTTTATTTCAATAACTTGCGCTTTGGCAAGAGGAGAGGCTCTAGAGGCCATCTTTATTAGTCGTTTTTGCATATTAAGTGATTAAAATGTTTACTGCTTCATCGACGACGTCGACACCCCGAAGTGTTATTTTTTGACGAAGTTCTTCAGAAATCCCTCTTAAATTCCTTTTGGGCAACACACATTGTTTAAAACCCATGTGAATAGCTTCTTTTATGCGGCTTTCTATCCGAGAAACACTACGCAATTCACCACCTAAACCAACTTCTCCGACAACCGTTGTTTCCGGATCAATTTTTCTATTGCGAAGAGAAGAAGCAATAGCAATAAGAACCCCCAAATCAATTGCGGGTTCTAATATCCGCATGCCTCCGGCAATAGAGACAAAGACATCACATCTGAAAAGTTGGGATCCCATTCTTTTTTCCAAAACGGCAAGAAGTAAAGCTAGCCGATTTTGATCAATACCCGTACATCGCCTGGAAGGTGTCGGAAATACAGTTTCTGTCACAAGGGCTTGTGCCTCTATCAGTATAGGACGAGACCCTTCAATCGTTGGGATAACAACAGAACCGACAATTCCCTTCATCCTTTCTTCTAAAAATATCTGTGACGGATTTGAGACTTCAACTAGTCCCTTTGATTGCATCTGGAAAACGGCTATTTCATCGGTAGGTCCAAATCTATTTTTAACCACCCGAATCATTCTGTAGTCGTGTTGTTTTTCTCCCTCAAAATAGAGAACAGTATCGACAATATGTTCTAATACTCTTGGTCCCGCAATTTCGCCTGATTTTGTGACATGTCCAATTAAAAAAGTTGCAATCCCATAACCCTTGGCGATATGCATAAATTCTGTTGCTGTCTCTCTTACCTGTGACACGGAGCCAGGAGCTGAAGTAATTTCGCTTTTATAAACAATTTGAATAGAATCGACGATCAGGATATCCGGATTTATGAGTTCTATTTGAGCTTTTATAAAAGCAAAATTTGTTTCACTTAACAAAAACAAAGAATCACTATCAATCCCTAAGCGTTTGGCACGCATCGTTGTTTGTTGAACGGATTCTTCGCCACACACATATAAAACCGTAAGACCCTGTTTTACTAATGCATGGGATAATTGAAGCATCAAAGTAGATTTACCAATACCCGGATCACCACCGACAAGCGTTAAAGACTGAGGAACTATTCCCCCTCCAATAAGATTATCGAATTCATTAAGACCTGTGAGAATACGAGGGGTCTCTATAAGAGCGACCTCTTTTAATTTCATCGCTTTAGCCGGCACAATGGATTGAGCATCGAAACGACGAGACGAAGCCGCCATCTCAACCTCTTCATTCAATGTGTTCCATTTTTCACATTGAGGACACTGACCACTCCACTTCGTTTGTTTGTGACCGCAATCACTACAGTACCAAACACTTTTTTGTTTTGTTGCCATATGATTATTCTTTGTTCATGCGACTTAAGGCATCTGCTGCAGCAGATTGTTGAGCTTCCTTTTTTGAAGCCCCACTCCCAAGGCCTTTTTCTTCATCACAAATCATAACAGCAATAACAAAATTCTTCTTGTGATCGGGACCGTACTCCTCCGTGACTTTATAAATTGGGGGCTGCTGATATTTTTTTTGACAATAATCTTGAAGAAGAGCCTTCCAATTTGACAAAGGTGTTTTT
>JBAXJW010000314.1:0-1871 GCA_037137635.1 bacterium
TTGTTCGTGTTTACTAAATCTTAGTAACGACCGCGACCACCGCCGCCGCCGCCGCCGCTACGACCACCGAAACCACCACTACGACCACCTTCACGAGGTGCTTGTGGTTTCGCTTCACTTACGGACATTGCGCGACCATCGAGCTCTGTACCGTTTAGCTTAGAAATAGCGTCTGAAGCTTCAGCGTCTGAAGACATTTCTACAAAACCAAAACCTTTGCTACGTCCAGTATCACGATCAGTGATAATTTTTGCAGACTCTACTGTCCCACAGCGAGAGAATGCTTCCTTGATCGACTGATCAGTTGCAGAAAAGGGTAAGTTACCAACAAATAATTTTTTTCCCATAAAACCTCCTTAAGGCCGGGTGCCACTAAGAGGTGGAACAATACGCTCCAAAACTCTGATAGAAGCCACGTTAATCTCATATTTACTTAGCATTATTTAACTCCCGAATCCCACTCTTTTTTGATTTTTTTTTTCAAATCACGACAAAATGCGTAGTGAAGGGGAATTCTTGTACTTTTGAGCCTTACTGCTAAGCTTTTAAGTGTCCTAAGGACTTTAAGTTAATATAACCACAAAGGAGACCTCAATGAACAAAGTAACTCAAATCTCAACATTTCTCGTAGCTCTTGCCCTTGGCCAAGCAAGCTTTGCAAGTGACCCCGCCCTTCAAGCTGACAGAGACGCAGTGAACTCAAGCTGCTCAGCAGAAGCCGCTACAGCAGGTTGTCCGAGCGATGCAAAAGTTGGATCAGGACTTCTCAAATGCATCCACGCGTACAAAAAAGACCATAAAGAATTCAAAATCTCTGAAGGATGCAAAAACGCTTCACATAAATTAAAAGCCGATCACGAAGCCCACAAAGCTGAAAAAGAAGCGAAAAAAGCAAACAAAAGCTAAGCGCTTATTTTAATTCAAAACTTTCCATATGAAGAGGAATTCGAGTGTTCCACTTGAGTTCCTCTTTTATCTTCTCTTCCAAGGCTTTGGCCGACAAACCCTCACCATGAGTAATAAAAGTTAACTTAGGGCTTTGATCAAACTGACGAAGCCACTGAATAATTTCTTTTTGATCTGCATGTGCTGAAAGTGAAAGAACTTCCACAACTTCTGCATTAATTGGAACATACTCGCCCAACATCTTAACGTTTTTTGCGTGCTTTAAAAGAGAATCTCCACGAGTTCCCTCTGCTTGATATCCGCAAAGGATCAACATATTTCGAGGATCAGGAGCAAACTTGCGAATATGATGTAAGACTCTTCCCCCCGTTGCCATTCCGCTGGCTGAAATAATAATTTTTGTTTCAAGATCTTCGTTAAGCGCAACAGATTCTTCAACGCTTAAAACGTATTCAACGACCGAACTCATCTCGATAGATTCTTGTCGAGTAATTTTCAACTCATCCAAATGCCGTTTATAAACATCAGTCGCGTGAATCGACATTGGACTATTTAAAAAGATTGGAATATCGGGAATTCTTTTTTGTTTTTTTAATTTGTAGAGGGCATAAATAATCGACTGAGTTCTTCCTGCCGAGAAGGCAGGAATAATCACAATACCCTTCCTTGAGAAACGTGTCTCTTGTAGAAGCATCAGAAGTGAGCGAGCCCCCCGGATCCGGACTTGTTGGATTTGTTGAAAACAAATCCATTAAAATCACAGGAAGATCAAAACTTGCTCGAGAGAATTTTAATGAAATGAACAGAATCCCTGCATCAAAAAGTGGATTAGAATGCATTCTTTTAATCAATCAAAAGTACGCTGCAATCCTAACTTTTAGAGACTCTCCTCGAGTTGACAGCAAAAACTTCATTTCACATCTTTCACCAAAGCATCAATTTAAAAAAATGATGATTATCTCAGG
>JBAXJW010000315.1:0-1867 GCA_037137635.1 bacterium
TGTTAAATCGCTTTTTAGATTCAATGGGTTGCTCGCGAATGTGCGAAAGTGTCAGTCAGAAACCTGTTTTGAACTTGAGAAAAATGACCGTTGGGATTCTTTGCTAAAAGAAACTCGAATCCCTCAAAAGTTTTGCGTAAAAACTATCTGCGTTGATAAAGTTTATACAAATCAAGTCAGCGTTAGGGTTGATTCAGACGACATTCCCCAACTTCTTTTTGGTGATATTCAAATGGCTTATCGAAATGGTGAAAAAAGAATTGCGTTAACTTTTGCTCGACAAGAAATCTTTCAAAAGGGCAACGATTACTTTGCCCTAGCAAAAGCAGACCTTTTGTTAAATATCGACAAAGACGGTAACCTTATTTCTGAAATCGATGCAAATGTCTACGTGAGTGAAACACCCGACTTACAAAAAAACGAGGGCGAATTAGCGGATATCGCTATCAAAAAAACGGTTCGATAATAAATTTTATTTAATGTTAAAAATTAGAACTGTTCTTACAAGTTAAAAAGTTATTTCTGTTATTTGTTTTCGCAGCATCCTGAATACTGTCTCAAAAGCCAATTCAATAACCCACAAAACAACAAGATAGATCACAGCTTAACTTTAATTGACAAAGCGCTTAACGCGCCGTATAAGGTATTTGTACGAATGGTTAAAATCAAGATCATTAGCCTTAGTACCCTTATCCTTCCCTTGATTTTTGCGTCTCAAACTGAGATTCCCCTGCAAAACAACTGCAAAGAAATACTCAAGCCACCACATGAGCGAGACCAGCATATTTTGATGCAAGAAATTTTTGCTCCTGGTGATGCACTTGTTAATGAACTTTTCGAAAAGAGCGGTTTTTCTTTTGAAGACAGGCACCTCATGAGCAAACAGCAACGAAAAGATTTTTTAAAACAAAATGCCTCAAAAATACATGAGCACTTAATCAATCAAGGAACAGAGCTCATCCCCTTTTCTCAGGAAAATCAATCAGAATGCAAAACTTGTTTCTTTGTAAAAGGTGGACACAGTCGACTTGGTCGAGTGGCTAAAGCCTTATGGGAGAAAAGACGTTATTCACTGATAATTGATTTTAACATCTTTGACCAATATGCGTATTTTTCTCTCGGCGACAGAGATATTGTCCTCAGCTTGGAAGACGCATTTTACCCAAACCAAATAAGCTTTAGCTTGCTTCATGAATTAAGACATCTTCATGAGGCATACGAAAATTTAATTATTCCCAAAATTATGAGTGCCGGTCCACTTGATAAACCATACGCAAACTTTTCTTTAGATGAAGTTCTCATCATTTACAAAGACCTTTGGCTCATGCAGTTTGGCGCAAAGAGTTTTACAAGCCAATACCGCACTTTGCACAAATATAAGGATGGTGGAAAAGAATTTTTAGAATTTAAAGATATTCTTAAAGACCTTTCCGAGAGAACGCTTCTTCAAAAAGTTGAATTATTAAAAATTTTAGATTGCCTCAGAGAAATTGAAAAAGAACCCAGCCTTTTTTTTCAAAAAACTTACCTAGATTCATTCGCACTACTTGGGAGTAAAATCTACATACCCTACTTGTATGACATGCAATTTCGTTCAAACAATACCGAAAACGTTTCTAAATTAGCACGCAATTCTATTAAATTACTTGAAAAGGTACTGGCAACAGCTGAGAAGGTCGTCGAGAAAGGCATTGTTCATTACTGAGCGTATTTCAACGAAACAAGCCGCAAAAAGCGCAAGCATTTATCCACGGAAGTGCTGGAGCTACTAGGGGTTTCAGCTTGACGATTGAGTCATAATTAATGCAGAGATAATTTGGTGCCCGAGACTGGACTTGAACCAGCACCCCCTTTCGAGGACAGGCTT
>JBAXJW010000316.1:0-1867 GCA_037137635.1 bacterium
AGATATATGGTCTAAACTTCTTGCGCTTCGCTCGCTCCGCCCAAGACCCTTGCGGGATGAAAAAGTCATTTGCTCGTGGAACGGACTCATGATCTCGGCACTTTCGCGCTACGCACGCGTTTGCACTTCTCCAATTGCTCTTCAAATGGCCGAAGAAGCAGCTGATTTTATTTTCAACAATCTCTACCTCGACAAAAAGCTTTATCGACGCTGGATCGAAGGAGAAGCAAAGTTCGAAGCCCAGCTTGAAGACTATGCTTTTTTCATCGAAGGACTCATAGAACTTTCTCAAAGTTCTGGAGATAAAAAATACTTAGAAAGGGCACTCGAGCTTCAAGAACGAGCCGATGCGATCTTTTATCGCTCTTCCGAAAACTATTATGTGAGCAACACCAAAGAACACCTGCTTAGAGAAAATGAAGACTATTCAGATAACGTAACGCCTTCTCCGGTTTCGACTCAGATTGTGAATTTAATCTGGCTCGGAGAACTCTCCGCAAAAACAGAATATCTCGATCGCGCAGAAAAACTTCTCGAAAAAGTAACAGATGCTCTCGATAGATATCCACTAGGCTATTCCCGCTTACTAGAAGCGCTTATGCTCACTCAAACAGAAAGAGAAAGCGTAGCGGTTGTTTGTTCGCCCACCTACAAAAGTGAAGACCGTCTTTTGGAACATCAAAAAATTGAAAAGATATACAAGCCCTTTAGAAAAACGATTATCAGCCACGACAACACTCACCCTCTTTTAAAAGGAAAAGCACTTAAACACCAAAATTTAAGTTTTTATGTGTGTCTTGGAAAAACCTGTAAAGAAGCCCAAGACCATTACGAAATTTAATTTTTTTAAACTTTTTTAAATTGTTTTTACAATGCCTTTTTCAGCAAGAAGCTTTTGTAAATCGCCCGACTGAGCCATCTGCGTAGTGATATCGCATCCGCCCACAAATTCTTGCTTTACATAAAGCTGGGGAATCGTTGGCCAACTTGCGTATTCTTTAATCGCACTTCGAAGAGACTCCTCGGCAAGCACGTCAACACCTTCAAATTTAACTCCCAGAGTTCTTAAAATCTGAACAACTCGTCCGGAAAAACCACACATAGGAAAATCCGCAGTCCCTTTCATAAAAAGAACAACGTCATTGCCTTTTACTTTTTCATCAATAAATTTTAGCGCCTCTTCTTGAGTCATGATTTTAATCCTTTAACCTTTCTAAACTAACCCTTCTCGACTATTCCCTTAAAAACTTCAAAGTCTTTGAGGACCTTGGGATTCGAAAGCGCCTCTAAATTTTGGGGCTCTTCTCCTCGCAAAAGTTTTTTCACAGCAAGCTCTACTTTTTTTCCACTCAACGTATAGGGAATTTCTTTGACCTCGAATATATAGTCGGGAACGTGCCGAGGCGAGGCTTTTTCTTTAAGAGCCGCTTTCAAGCGTCCCTTTAAAGCCTCATTGAGCTCACCGTCTTTTAATTTCACGAATAAAATAACCTTTTCATTGCCCGCAACGTCTTTACCCACTACGAGCGAATCGGCAATCTGAGCATCCTGCTCCACAATTCTATAAATTTCAGCCGTTCCTATGCGCACTCCATTGGGATTCAAGGTTGTATCGGAGCGACCATGAACAATGACTCCGCCCTCGCTTGTGAAAGTGACGTAATCTCCATGATGCCAAAAACCTAAATATTTCTTGAAATAGGCCTCTTCAATCTTTTGATTTTTTGGATCGTTTAAAAAATAAATAGGCATACATGGGAACGGAGCTCGGCACACAAGCTCTCCCTCTTGATTCACCAAGACCTGACGCTTTTCATCAACTGCAGCGATATCCATCGCAAGACCTGCTCCTTGAATCTCTCCTCTT
>JBAXJW010000317.1:0-1860 GCA_037137635.1 bacterium
GTATTGGTATCTTTATCAAATTGAACGTTGGGTGCTTTGAAGTCGATTCGATTCAACGCCGCGGTGTCTACAGCAATAGCACTCTCTGTCTTTTTTTTATTTAATTTTTTCGATTCCTTACTGTCTTTATTAAAGAGGATTTTTTGACTTGGAAGCTGAACCTGATTTGAGGTTACCGTTGCTTGGGAGAAAGCGATCGTCGGGAAAAATGCGATTGCAGAAATAAGCAGAAGCGGAAGTAGAATTCCTAAGAGTGCTGATTGAGAGCTTCGAAATGAAAAAAGCTTTAACATTAAATCTTCCTGGCTAGTTTAAGACGTTTGAAGTATCGATCGAAATCAGGGCTAGCGCTAGTCTTGTTCGTTTAATTTTAAAATATGCGGATGTCGGTTTATTGGTAGAGTCTATTTATACTTCGTCTACGTTCCACGTTGACGTCTTACGTAGACGCATAACGCCAGCGTTTCATAAATGTTCGGAATCACTTATCCAGTGAAACCCAGATTGCTCAAAATAGTAGCAACTTCCTCTCTCATATTGCCACGCTCCACTATGCGGTCGATCATCCCATGTTCTAGCAAAAATTCAGACCTTTGGAAGCCTTCTGGAAGCTTTTGTCTGATTGTTTTTTCGATAACGCGAGGCCCAGCAAAGCCTATAAGCGCTTTTGGCTCTGCTATTATTATATCACCTAACATGGCGAATGAAGCTGCAACCCCGCCTGTTGTAGGATCTGTGAGGATAGAAATATAAGGCACTCTGACTTCGCCTAAACGGGCTAGAGCGGCACTTACTTTTGCCATTTGCATCAAAGAAAAAATCCCTTCTTGCATACGAGCGCCACCAGATGAGGAAATGATTATAACTGGGCGCTTTTCGTCACGACCAGACTCGACTAAGCGAGCCAACTTTTCCCCTACTACTGAGCCCATACTTCCGCCCATATAGCTGAAGTTAAAAGCTCCAAGCATAACGGGAATATTTAAAATCCTTGCTCTACCGGTTACAACAGCTTCGGTAGAACCAGAATCCCTCTCGGCTTTCTTGATTCTTTCCTTGTAACGCTTAGAGTCTTTGAAAGTAAGAGGATCGACAGAACGTAGGCCAGTATCAGTTTCTACAAAGGAATGTCGGTCGCAGAGTAGCGGAATTCTTTGAACAGAAGAGAGTCTAAAATGATAATTACACTTGGTGCATACTCCGAAGCTGCGTTTGAGCTCTTTTGTGTACAAAATGGCCGAACATCCAGGACATTTTGTCCATACATCATCGGCCATTTGCAAGGCTGTATCAGCACTGAGTTCACTTGCACTAGGCTTTGGCGCCTTTTCTCTGGTGAACCAACTCATAAAATTTTACAATAAGAAAAATAAGTTAGAGAATCACTCACAAAAAAGTGAGAATTCAAATATCGTAGGCCTTTTTAATGACATACCTCTCGACTCTTGTACAGTTCTTGGACCAAAACCTCGCTTCTAGCGGGTATGACGATAGTTCTCAAAATGGCTTGCAGGTGGAGGCAAGTCGCCAAGATATTGTTAAAATAGGTTTGGCAGTAGATAGCGGTTTAAGTGTTTTAGAGAAGGCAGTAAGCGCTGGCTGCCAAATGCTTATTGTTCATCACGGCCTATTTTGGAAGAATTCTCCTAACCTCAGCGGAGTAATGGGCAAAAAAGTCAGGACTCTAATCGAGGGAAATTGTTCACTTTATGCATCACATCTGCCACTAGACGGACATCCAGAGCTTGGTAACAATGCCGAGATTGTACGTTTGCTTGGTGCAAAGTTATCCACACCATTTTGTTATAGTGGCCAAAAGACCATTGGCTATGTTGGAGAATTTAGCGAGCCCATTAATAT
>JBAXJW010000318.1:0-1829 GCA_037137635.1 bacterium
CGTACGACTTACACGACTGAGCTAATTGCTAGGAAATCGACTGTTTTTTCTGAGTTGATAAAATTATGGCTACTGCCATAATCGACATCATTGGCAAACTCTGGCGTGCTGAGAGATATTCGGTCGCTGAAGATACCGAGATATAAAAGATGAAACTAATGAGAATTGAAATTTTCAATCTTGTTTGTTCCGCTCGAAAAAATAGTAATGACGATGCGAAGAAAAGTGGGATCAAAGTCACCTCAGGGAATAGAACACGAAGGGCAAAAAGAGAAGTTTTTGAGTACTCAACTGTTTGATATGCGACAGTGAGAAACTGAAGACCCAAGAACGCCGAAAATATCTGTACTAATTGCTTGATGTTAAAAACTGACTCATAAATTTGAAGTGACTCGTTGTACCAGATGTAGTTGCCGATGGAAAAACCGAGCACACCAATCCA
The DNA here is from genome assembly GCA_037137635.1 of bacterium. Lineage (GTDB taxonomy): Bacteria > Bdellovibrionota > UBA2428 > UBA2428 > UBA2428 > CANIGN01. Next base: position 443 of record JBAXJW010000318.1, read on the forward strand.
AATCGGCACGAAAATGGAAATTACAACCGTGACGTAGTAGATCTTTTGCGGCACTTTCTCCAACAGCCATCCACATGCAAGACCAAGCAATATTGCTGCAGCTAGGTGGGGTCGGAGAATGAGTAAAACAAAAAATCCTGCTACACGTACTGGAATTTGCCGAGAGAGGAACACAGTTGACACGCCCAAAAGCATCGTTGTTTCTCTGAGTGCCAAAGTTGAAAAAAAGATTAAAAACGGGCCAGAAAAGAGCCAGATATGAAGATTGGAAACATTAATCATGTTTCGCTGAAGATAACCACGCACAAGTTTGTAATTGAGAATTAGCGAAATCAGTGAAACAAACTTTAAAGCAAGTACGGCGTCAATTCCAATGAGATGAATCATGTAGGCAGGGAAAATATATGGGGCACGTAAGAAGTTGATTCCGTGAAAAGTCCAAGAAATCTCGTTAGGTAAAAAGAACGTGACTAATCGCCAATGAAAATACTGATCATTTTGGTAGAACCATAATTGAAGAACAGGACCACGCATGTAGTAAATCAACGAAGTTCCGAACACCCAAAGAATGACAGTTATCAAGATAAATGGGTCAACATGTTTTTTTCTCGTAAATAAGCAGATCGCACACAGGCCTAGGAAAAGCGCTTGAATGCAAAAAATCAACATGCTTATGTTTCCTACCTACGGCGTAGATTCCTTGAAAACCAGGAAGAATTCAATGGTAACAATTACCTCTCGCCTCAGAGAAGCATGTACCAATGTATATTGCCCATTGCGCGCGTTAGAGAGATAATCCACTCATATTCAGATCACCCAAATGTTAAAATCACCTTGCTAAAAAGAGGTCTCAAAAAAGCAGGTGAGGAAGTTTCCCATTCTCCTTGATAAGCAAACAGGGTTCCCCCAGTACCTTTTTTGAAGTTGTAAACACCCGGATTGTTGGCAGCATCAATACCACTGAGGTCATATTCTTTGCAGCCAGAAATTGTTAACTCTGACATCAGCCTCTGGAACACTGCATACGAAGAGTAATTTTTTCTACCCCCTGGGGTGGTCACAGCGATAATGTCCCAGCCCTTTTCTCCGATCAATAACCCTGCCCGGAGGGACAACAACTGACCGTCTTCATCGTCTACACGAACAACGATTAACTCAGTAGAGAATGAGGAAAAAAGTTTTCTCATTGAGTCATAGTCAAAAGTAGAGATCTGATTGGCAACTTGTTTGTATTCGGTCATCTGGTCAAGCGCAGCACAAACAACTTGTGCATCTGGATTTGACCAAACGTAGGGAGAGTTTTGCAATCGACCTGATCGTTTAAGGTTGCGCGACCAGTGTGATGTACTTTTAGAAAATACTTGCTCCTCGCTTTGGGACAAATCAA
>JBAXJW010000319.1:0-1812 GCA_037137635.1 bacterium
ATAAGAAAACCGTAGTTTATTTAAATTTACTTTCTAAAAGCGTTTGTATCGTTTATAAAAGAATGATCTACTTAGTATTGTAATATGAAAAAGGCAAATAAAATGAAAATCAAGATAATAGATATGTCTGTTTATTTAATCTTTTGTTCGTTTGTTTTTGGTTGCGGCTCTGGTGATAAAGCCCATGTATCAAAGGCTAACGAATCTGCTCGACAACAAAGTGAAAGCTTAAAGTTGGCTAAAGAAGCAGATGTTCTGTTTGATAAAGGGATGTCTTTAGTTGGTAAAGATGGTCCAACTAAAGGAAACGAGGATGAATGTAAAAAAATGTTTTTATCAGCTTATGAAAAATATTTAGAAATTGTTAACTCTGACAATTTTTTAGAAGACAAAGGTAAAATGGCAAAAGTATTTGGACGAGCAATAAGTTTGTCAGAGAATGAAGAACAAAAAGTAGACATTGCTGTTAAGTGTTTCCGTTTGGATATTATCCCAATGTTAGTACCAAATACTTATGGCGATAGTGACGCAATTTTAAAGGCAAAAGAAATTATCAAATCTCAAGGGAGAATAAGCACTAATGATGTGAATCCCAGCGGGGAGAAGAAACCAAGCCAAGCGGTAAGTGGAAATTCTTATAAAACGCCAAAACCAAGTAATTCAAAAAATTCAGCAGAACAGGCAATACAAAACATGAAAAACGCTGGTACTTATACTCCCGAAGCTGAGAGAAATATAAAAGAGTTGTATAATAATCAAAAGAAACTTGGTCTAGTAAAATAAATCTATCAATTTAAATTTTATTTAGCATAGATAAAAACTATACCAATTCTAAGGCTTTAGCTCCTTTAGGGTGCAATAACTATTTTGGAAATCTATTTCCATGTATCAATCTTTCGTGACCTTAAGCTCAACTCGCTTTTAAAGCAACATAGACTGTTTTGCGAGATAGCCTCAACGCCCTCCCTATAAATGCCACTTTTCTGTACACAAGATTTCCCGCTTCAAATTCAAGAATAGTTACGAATTTGTTAAAGCTGTGATTATGTTGTGGAAATAAATCCCAAATGATTACGAATATAGACAATAGCGTAACCATTCCACCTTTTTGGAGTTTATACCATGGCAAAAATGAAGAACAGCCTCAAAAGACCTCCCGAAGTCTACGAACCAGAGGAAATTCAACGGATGATTCAAGCCTGTGGCAGAAAAAGTCCAAGCGGAATCAGAAACGCTGGCTTGATAGCTATTCTTTATGGTGCAGGTCTTCGGATATCGGAGGCGTTGAGTTTGATACCCTCAGATCTTGATTTAACGAAAGGCTTGATTCGTGTAAGGCACGGAAAAGGTGATAAGTACCGCACCTGTGGCATATCACCTGATTGTGAGGCGATACTTGAGCGGTGGCTGGAGCGAAGGAAAGGGCTTGGGTTTTCTGGAAGGTCGCCAATATTCTGTGGTATCAGTAAAAATGCTTGGGGAACAGCTTTAAAGGATGCGTACTTCAGGGTGGCGTTACCTCGAATTGGTAGAAAAGCTGGAATTGAGAAAAGGATCCACTGTCACGGTTTACGCCATAGCATGGCAACTGAATTATCGAAGGAAGGAGTCAACTTGGCGACCATTTCGGCACAGCTTGGTCATTCATCTATTGCGATAACCGATAGGTATATCAAACGCATCGCACCAGTTGAATTGGCAAATACTATGCGATCAAGAAATCGGTTAGGGTAGGGCAAACTAGTTTTCTTAGGACAAATCCAATTTGGAACGGGATCTGAAGCCTCAGCAGGGAAATACCTCTTATAAATC
>JBAXJW010000320.1:0-1786 GCA_037137635.1 bacterium
ATGCTGGAGTAGGTGCTTTCATGAGTTCTTACAGTCAAGTGAATGGAACTTATGCCTCAGAGAATTTTTATCTCTTAAAAGAGACTCTTGATAAATGGAATTTTAAAGGAATTGTGATTTCAGATTGGGGTGCTACTTACAAGAGTCATACGGCTCAGTCTTTTAAAGCTGGATTGAATGTGGAAATGCCTTGGCCCTTTATTTTTACGTCTGATCTTTTGAAGAAAGAGTTGGAAAATAAAACAATTTCAGAAGCAGAGATCGATCTCAAAATCAAAAAACAACTCGAGCAAATGGAGTTGCTCGGTATGTTAGATGAAGTGCTTCCTGAATTGCCAAATGTTCCTAAGGAAGTGGCGCTTTCAAATAGGAAAGTTGCCTATCAGTCTGCGGTTGAATCAGCAGTTCTTTTGAAAAACGAAAACAATCTTCTTCCATTAGCTCAAAGCATTTCTTCCCTTGTGGTGATGGGCCCTAATTTTAAGGTTATGCCTCATAGTGGTGCGGGAAGTGCAAAAGTAAATCCTTGGATGCTCACAAATGTAGCAGAAAGTTTGAGTGGAGTGCTTTCTCCTGAGGCAAGCGTTGATTATTTAGCTTCTCTGCAAAGTCCGCATGAAATTGAAACTGTTGAAAAAGCCTCTGCTGTTCTTCTTTATTTGGGATTTAATGATTTGCTCGAAGGAGAAGGGAAGGATCGTGACAGTCTTGCTTTACCCAGCGATCAAATCGCTCTTATCGATCAAGTCAGTCGCTTGAATAAGAATATAATTGTTCTTGTGAACGTGGGAGGGATGATCACTGTTGAGCCATGGATTAACAAAGTAAAAGCTTTGATGCAGCTTTGGTATCCTGGTCAAGAGGGGGCCCTTGCGAGTGTGAATTTGCTTTTCGGTAAAGAGAATCCGTCTGGTAAATTACCTATTAGTTTTTTGAAAGATGAAAAAGATTCGTGGGCTTATGCAAACTACCCTGGAGATGGTAAAGATGTGCGCTATGACGAGGGAATTTTTGTCGGATATCGCTATCTAGATAAAAAAGGCATTCAACCAAGTTATCCTTTTGGGTATGGTCTTTCGTATTCTAACTTTGAAACAAAATTGATTAAGCAGAGTCAGCTTAAGAATGAATTGTCTCTTGATGTTGAGGTAAAAAATCTCTCAAATCGAGCGGGAGCGCAAGTTGTTCAAGTATATCTGCAGTCAAGTGATCCACAAAGACCGCCTCGTGAACTCAAAGCTTTTCGAAAAGTTTATCTCAAAGCGGGTCAGTCAAAACGTGTTCGCTTGAATATGCCGTTTCATGATCCATCTCGAATGGCACAGGCTCAGATTCAAATACTTTAAAGCTTCTTTATCTTGAGGGGCCATGAGATTGATAAATTTTTGAAGTCCCCATAGACTTTCATTCACCTTATGGTGAAATTTCTTTCGAACCTTCCTTCTCGTAAACGTCGTCTTTTCATAGGAGTTTTGGTTTTTGTCATTGTTCTGTTCTTGGCTTTTAGAATCTTCTCTCGACGTTCTCTTGTGAGCTCAGTGGAACGAGTAAAGAAGGGGATGGTCATTGAAAGCGTTTATGGAATAGGAACGGTCATAGCCAATAAAACGTTTCAATTCAAAGTGGGTGTTCCGACCACAATCCGAAGTGTTTACGTAAAAGAAGGAGATTTTGTAAAAGCAGGACAAAAAATAGTAGATCTTGAGGGAGTTCATTCAAGCGCTCCTTATGCAGGTGTTGTGACTTTTCTGCCGGTAAAAGTGGGCGAAACCGTTTTTGCTCAATC
>JBAXJW010000321.1:0-1784 GCA_037137635.1 bacterium
ACATGAGGAGGTTTTTTCATCACATGACGCAAACCCATGTAGACACAATCTGCAGGAGTTCCACTCAAACAATAAACATCAAGATTTTTTTCATGATGAACTGAATACAGACGCACAGGTTTATGCAAAGTCAATGCATGCCCCATCGTAGATTGTTCCCGCTCTGGAGCCACAACTGTGACATGTCCAATTGTCTTTAAAGCGTTCGAGAGAGCGGTCAACCCCTGACTCTCGACTCCATCATCATTTGCTAATAAAAAGCGCAGTTCCATCACTTGAATGATTCTAGCAGGCAGCTAAGATAATATGCGATGCCTCGAAAAAATAAAAAAGGTGCTCGTGGAGCACAACGTAAGTCACATCTTGTACGCGAAATCGACAAGATCAACGCTCATAAAAAAAACAAAAAACATTCTAAAGGCCCCAGCGGACAATCAGCTGGCGGACAATCATCAAGCGTAACCGCAACGAATAAACACCCCAGCGCCCATACATCTGGCCAGCACTCCAAAAAACCCCTCCCGTTTAAAAAAAGTGAATCACACTCTCAAAATGAAAAACGAACTTCGCACACTTCTCCTTCTCACAGCAGTAGACACGCACCCAGCAGCAAACATACTGGCCTTGTAACAGGCAGACTCGACATTCACCCAAACGGATTTGCATTTGTCGTCCCTGACAATCCAGAAATTTCTCACATCTACATTCCTCAAAGTGACTTTCGCGAATACATGCACCGAGATAAAGTCGAAGCACGTATCACACGAAGCTTTAAAGATGGAAAAGTTTCGGGTGTTCTCGTCTCTGTTGTTAAAAGACAGCAAGAGGAGTTTATTGGAGTCATTCGTATTTTTGCAGGTGGAAGTTGGATCATTCCTTACGATTCTCGAGATCGTCATCTCACTTTTGAAATTGCAAGCGTTGCCAAAAATGTAGAACTCAAAAACAATCACACTGTTTTGTGTAAAGTTCTCGACTATCCCACTAAAAGTCGTGGCAAAGTTGAAGTCATTCAAAGCGTGGACGATGTTGAAAAAGCCAGTAACGATACACTTAGAATTGTTGTTCAAGCAGCATGGCCTCGAGAGTTTTCTGAAAAAGCCAAAAGCGAAGCTCAAGACGCTGCACAAAACTGGGAAAAACGTTTTGGAAAAGAACTCAAAGACCTCTCACATATTCCATTTGTAACCATCGATGGAAGTGACGCACGCGACTTCGACGATGCCGTCTATGCAACAGAAGCCAATGGAAATTTTGAGCTTTGGGTTGCGATTGCAGACGTCTCACGTTTTGTGATTCAAAAAACACAACTTGACGAAGAAGCTTTTGCTCGCTCAACAAGTGTTTACTTTCCCGATCACGTCGTTCCCATGCTTCCCGAAGTTTTGTCAAATGGTATTTGCTCTCTGAATCCGAAAGAAAGAAGACCTGCTCTGGGTTGCAAAATAATCGTCGACCAAAGAGGTGAAACTCTAAGCTACGATTTTTATGAAGCCATTATTTTTAGCCACAAACGTATGACCTACGAAGAGATGGAAGATTGGCTCGAAAACAAAAGTCGTGGAGATTATGATGAAAAGCTCAACAAAAGCTTCACCTGTCTTCAAAAACTCACAGAAAAGTTTTTAGAACGCAGAAAACGCCAAGGTGGTCTCGACCTTGATATTCCGGAAGCCCGAGTTTTCATGAATAAAGATGGAACGGTTCGGGATATTCAGCTTCGTAATCGTTTGCACTCACATCGCTTGATTGAAGAATGCATGTTGGCAGCCAACCGAGCAACG
>JBAXJW010000322.1:0-1775 GCA_037137635.1 bacterium
CCGCAGCCTTCAAATTACTTGAAGCCACAACCTTGGCCATCGACAACATAATTTCAGGATCGAAACTTATGTCGTTCATCTGCAAATCAATTAAATGGTAGCCCCAAGCTTCTAAGTTTTTATCAAGTTGCTCCTTAACCGCTTCCACAATATCTCGTCGGAGCAAGAGAATTTCAGCTTGTTTCTTAGTCGCCACAAAACTTCGTACAGACCCTTCTACAGTACGAACAAGAGCCGTCATCAAACTCTGAGTGTCGATAAACTTAAATGCAACGTTTTTGATTGTTTCCTCATCTTGATTAAAAACCGCATATAAAAGCATTGCTTTAAAGTTTACGTTTGCCTGATCAGAAGTGATCGCTTGAAAATTTAATTCAATCGATTGGTTTTGAATTGAAATCCTTTTGTAGATCATTTCTAAAAAAGGAACTTTAAAGTTTAACCCCGGACGAAGAAGTCTTTTGTATTTTCCAAAGACAGTCACTACAGCAACCGTGCCTTGATCAACAGTGGCAAAAGCACCCATCGCCAAAAAACCACAAATCAAAAGTAAAAACATAAAAAGCATACGAACTCCTTTTCTCTAATCCTTAGTTACAATATTTGCAGATCTTTGTCTCCGAGTATAGGGCTTTTAAAGAGGGTTCGAGTCGGCATTTTGATGGTGGGCAGTTAAATCTGAGCTGAGAATTTGGATGCACTTAAGCTCATCGGTGAAATTCCGATAACACTAATATGAATACTTTAGGAAAAATAGGTATAACATTCTTACTCGTAGGCATACTTATTCTCGTGGGTGGACTTTATTGGACTCAGTCCACGATCAGTTTTGTGGGCCGGGCGCAAGCTCTTGAAGCATCCGTTGTGAGTACGAACGAGGAGACGTGTGAATCAAGCTCCAAAAATAGATCAACATACACATGCTATAGACCCGTGGTTACTTACACACTAGAAGGAAAGTCCTACGAAGTTGGTCTTCCGGAGACCTCATCAGAAAAGCCCATGATAGGCAGCAAAATTGCCGTTTATATAGATCCCAAAGTCCCTCAAGAGGCGCGGTCGCAGGGGTTTGGTACATGGATGGGGCCGATGTTTTTGAATCTTTTCGGTCTCGTTTTCTCGGCGGTTGGATTCTTTGCCTTCCGTTCCTATCTTCGCACAAAACGCTTGATTAAAACGCTGCTCATGAGAGGGCTGTCCGCTTCAGGCAAGGTAGTATTTTGTGGCTATGATCAATCAATCAAAGTAAATGGCCGTTCTCCATTCCGCATCGAAGCGATCTTCAAGGTGCCTCTCACTGGAGAAGTGATTCGTGCAAGAACTCTTGAAGAGCTCTGGATTCCACCTGAAAGCTTTGGGATCACGGTAGATTCTTCCGTCCAAGTTCTTTTCGATCCGCAGAACCCGAAGCAATGCATGGTCGTGCTTCCAAAAGACTCGTCCGTGCGAGTGGCTGCTTAACCGAGTTGAGTATTTGAATATTGTCTTGTCCTAGAACTGCTTGCAATTTACATTTCTTGGCTATGTCAGAATCGACCTCTTCGGATTTGCCAAATTCCTTGGCTGAGTATTCCTATGATTTTGAAGAATCATCGATTGCGCATTATCCGAGTGATCGTCGCGATGAATCCAAATTGTTGCTGGTTCGTCGTCATCCCGAGGGAGGCCTTCCTCGATTCGAAGATCTTCAGTTTTCGGATCTCCCGCACGTTGTTGAGCAAAATTCTTTTTTAAAAGATTATTTGTGGGTTCGTAATCGTACGCGAGTTTTACCC
>JBAXJW010000323.1:0-1768 GCA_037137635.1 bacterium
AATTAACGGAGGGCGATCGAGTTCAGTTGGGAGATTTAACAATTGTTCGTTTTGGATACATGCCTCGAGCCGAAGCAAGTATTCAACAAGATTTTTATCAAAGAGCTACTCGAGATGGATTAACAAATTCGTATAATCGAAAAAGTTTTGATGAGGCATTTGAAAGAGAATTGGCTCATTGTATTCGTAACAAAAGAGGATTGGGCCTTGTTTTGTTTGATATTGATCACTTTAAAAAAGTAAACGATACATATGGGCATGCAGCGGGAGATGAAGTTCTAAAAAAAGTTGCGGATGCTGTACAGGGGCTGATTCGCGCGGAAGATTTCTTTGCTCGCATTGGTGGAGAAGAGTTTGCTCTTTTAACTCGAAACGAAGATCTTGATTCGCTAAAAGTTTTGGGCGAAAGAGTCCGTTCTCTCATTGAAGAGCTAGGTATAAGTGTTGATGACAAAACTTTAAAAGTTTCTATTTCAGTAGGTGTTTCTTTCATGGGTCAAGAGGGAAAGAAGCTTGATAAAAAAGCTCTTTTTTCTCAAGCCGATTCAGCTCTTTATAAAGCAAAAAATTCAGGACGAAATAAGGTGTGTTGCTTCGAGGGTGCTTAATTGAGCGCACCAAAATTCAAAAATTTTTATCTTATCCTCTTCCTATTGTTTTTAAGGTTTGGTCATACAAGTGAGTTTGATTGCCGTGGGATATTGTCAGCATTTGTAGGAGAGATGCACAAGCCTTTGGTTGATCCGAGGGTGAGTTACCAAGAGCCCACAAGTTTCTTAAAAGAGATTTTTGAATCGAAGGGGACTCATTACAGCGAAAGTGCGATCAAATCGTTTGAAGATGATGTTCAAGATCTATTCCCTCCCCCAAAATCAGGAGAGAGCAAAAAGTGGGAAGAGCTGGGAAAGAAGTGGAAGCTCAATGAAGAGCAACTTGCGACGGTGAGGTCGTATTATTCATTTTTAATATTTGATGGCGCAGAGGAGATGGTTGGCAAGAAGAAGGATTTATTTGCTCACGTAAAGAAGCTGACGCTGGAATATCACCTAGAGAAAAATCCAAAATTAAAAGCAAGATATGAGTACTATCAAAAAAACTTAGGAGAGAAGAGTGTTCCTGAGATGGCCAAAGAGCTGAAGATGAATCAGGGCCAAGTGTACAAAGAATTGCAGTTTTACAATTTATCGATCGTAGAAGCATTTGGTGGGGATTACGGCGAAGGAGAAAGCCAAGCGAGTCGATTTGTAAGACATTATTTGAATCAAGAAAATCGAGGAGTGAGTTGGGAGAGGGTGCTTGAAGGAGAGAGAGAAGATGCGTTGCTTGTGCAACTGCATGAACAAGGGTTGAGCCATGCAGAGATGGCCGAGGTGTTAAATAAGTTAGCGGGAGTAACAGATCCAACGGATGAAGCAATAAGGACCGAGGCATCGGTAGCAGCGAAGGTGAAGGCGTTGGGATTATCGGAGTTGAATCCTCATAAGATGAAGGAATTAAGTATAGAGCCGTATGGGATAGTGAAGATAAGCGGAGCATTGGTACCAGGGCCCGCAACAGAGTTTTTGTTTGATAACAGGGAGAAGGGTTCCGAGTGGTGTTCAGAGAAGTTGGGAGTCACTAAGAAAGGCTTGTACGGATTTTTAGAAAGGCAGCACGTAGAGGGAATATTTGAGAGAAAAAAAAGCGGAGAGCTAGCAGAGAGAGCACGAGTGCGAAAAGCAAAAAGCGCTGTAGAAGGCCAAGAGAATGCAGAGGTAGTTAAAGAAAA
>JBAXJW010000324.1:0-1766 GCA_037137635.1 bacterium
AATACAAAAACTAAAGCAACAGCAAAAGCAACAATCGCTATCGAAGTAACTGATGCTGGACAGTCTGCTGGTATTGCATCAAATGTACAAACTCTTGGTACTTTAAGCTCCACCTTTAGAATAAGAGAATTTATTTATGCTGATTCAAGTAAAAATAAACCATTTGGTCCTTATGATGTTGGAAACGTTACCTCAATACAAAGCGCTTACATCTCCATAAAAAAGAGCACTGAAACAACCTACGAAAAAATTGACAGTAAGGTAAATTTTAATAAAGGAGATATAGTATGGTTTGCAGTTGCACCTCCTTCTTCTCCAACTTTGGAGGCTTCATATACTCTCAAACTAGACGACAAACCCATTACAGACTTCATAAAGGTCAGAGTAAGAACATTATGTAATGCTACTCAAACTGACAAAGTCTTTATCACTGAAACCAAATTCAATGGGAACTTGGGTACGAATATGGATTCAAAATGCCAAGAAGAAGCTAAGTTATATAAGAAACCTGGCACGTGGAAAGCTCTAATTTGGCGATCAGATGATGACCCCCTCAATGGAGAGGACGGTCCAAACGGTCCAAAAGGTGATTTAATGTATCAATCTCTTGGATTATGTGACATCAATGACAACACTCTCATTGTAGAGAAAAAAACAACTAAACCTGGAGTGTATGAATTTGTGAGTTCATTTACAAAAACCATTATAGGAACAGAGATCAAAGGTTTGGGCACAAAGCCTGAAGAAGATAGTTTTTGGTTTGGAAAAGAGAATAATAACCCTGATGACAAATATGAAGACGCTCAAAACACTTGTAGCCTTTTCCAATCTAATGAGGTCTCAAAATCTGGATCTATTGGGTTGTTCAAATTCAAACAAACGACAGACCAATCGTTCGCACCCCAGATAATACCTCCCACAGTATTCCCTGACTCATTAAAAAGGCCATGCAATACATTACATCGTTTGATCTGTATCAGCAGTACAAGAAAACCTTTTTTAGATTACAATCCAAAATAGTAAACTTATGATTTTTCTACTGTTTATCAGAACTTACAACACAAACGGCATCAATTCCGCCGCGAGTGTTGTAAGTTGTTTTGATACTTAAGTAATAAGGCTCAAGAACTTTAAACAAATCCTCGTATATTCGAGCTGTCACGGCTTCTTGATAAATCCCTACATTTCTGTAACTCAAGAAATAATACTTCAAACTCTTGAGCTCGACGCAAGAATTCTTAGGCACATAAACCATTTCGATAGTAGCAATGTCTGGCAAACCAGAAAACGGACATACAGCAGAAAATTCTTTTGTTGTATAAGTAATGTTTTGCCGAGGACCCTCATAGGGGAATTTCTCTAAAACAAGAGAATCAATTTTTTCGGGTCCTTCAAACGCTAACTTTTTTCCTTCTGCTACAGCCATGACGAAAACTCCTTATATCCTTTTTCTCTTAACCCACACGCAGGGCAAGTTCCACAACCATAACCCCATTCGTGCTTTACTGATCTCTCACCCATGTAACAGGTGTGTGTTTCTTCTAAAACTAAATCCAAAGCGCCTAATTCTTGCGCGAGTTGAAAAGTCTTTGCCTTTGATAAATTCATCAGCGGTGTGTGAATTTTTACCGCAGAATCCGTCGCAAGTGAAAGAGTCTGAGCTTGTGAATCAATAAAGCTCTGGCGACAATCAGGATAACCACTGTAATCCACCTGGCAGGCACCAAAGACATAATCTTCAATTCCACGAGCCAAGCCCCAAGAAG
>JBAXJW010000325.1:0-1764 GCA_037137635.1 bacterium
GTTCATGTGTGTTTTTGAGATAATAAACACATATGAACTTTAGGCTTTCACTTACGGCTTCGTTTTTTTTCATTATATTTACCAACAAAGCTTTTCCTGCATCTTTTGTAGATGGCCCAGATAAAATGAACGGCCCCCGCGTGGTCCGCACACAAACATGCACCCCTCCTCAAAACTCAGACCCAACTCAAGCATGTAAAGTTCCCGAAGGTTGGTACAGAACCTCTATTCCTGGAACGAAAATACCAACAGGTGTCGTAGAAATTTGGATGCCAAGCGAATGTATAAAAGGTTACACCTTTGATGCTTTTACTGAATCTTGTATTAAAGATGGTACTTGCTCTTCGGGACAATACTGGGACCAAAAAGACAATTCATGTCTTCCAACTCAAAGCGGATGGGCTGGCGGTCCTGAATGTAAAATATTAGGTTTTTACCAAAATAGCTCTACAAACCAATCGACATGGGTTTCCTCAAACAATCCTGCAACTTCTTCAACAATATTTGCTTCTATAGCGTGTATACCAAATGAAAAAAATAATTCCATCGATGATTACATGATTAAAGAATTGGAACTCAAAACAAAAAACAAAACCTATCTTTATTGTAATATCAAAAACAATGACACCAATTACAATAGCGGCTGGTTTAGCTGTTTAGGAAAAAATCCTATTGAACAAAAGGCTCAAACACTCACTTTAGACCTCAGCAAGATTCCCACAAAAGACCTTAATCAAATGACCCTTGAAGTAAAAACCGCTTTTGAAAAAACTCCCCAACAATTTTCTCAAATCTACTCCAATAGCTTTTTATACAAAAAAAATCCCGCCACTCCCACAAATAAACCAAAACTTACATTTTACTATCGATGGAACGACATGAAGAGTAGCACAATTACTCTTAATTTCGGTGAACGGCTTGTCTCTCCAGGAATTGTTCCAGAATATACAGGTATTAAACCTTATTTATTTACACTCACACCTATTTCTCCAACACCTGACTTAAAAAATACACTTGGTTTCAAATTCAATAGGCAAACAGGTGCGATTGAAAGCGCAGGTTCAACTTCACTCTGTTTGCCGACGGAATTAATTTCAACAGGCGCCCAGTATGTAATTCGTGCTGATGGATATGAAAATGGAAATGAAGTTTTTGCCGAAGCTGTACTCACAATAAAAGTTAAGGGATCTCAAGCGTGCGCTAGGAGTTTAGCCTCTATTCCGAAACCCGAAGATTCTCCTTATTGCGTGAGTAGACGATACAAGGACGCATCCAAAAACAACTCGGCTGGAGTGACTGTGGAAGAATTTACTAAGGGAATTGAGTATTGTGACGTATTGGATAAAACAAAAAAAGAAGAAGATGACCGCAAAACAAAAGCTCTTGCCGATTCAAAGCCTCCAGCTCCATTAGCAGCACCAAAACCAGCACCTCTCACTCCATTTACTGGTATTATTTCAATCACTACCCCAAAACAATCCATTAACCTTTACGATGAATTAGTAAAAATCGGTTGGGATACAAAGAAGCCTGTAGAAAAACTAACGATTAACATATCTGCAAACGTTGGATCATGTTCTGGAGGAATACCTAAAGCATTATTTATTTACGATCGAGGACTCGTTCTAACTAAGAATTTAATATCGGAAATTAAAACAACAAGCGGAACTTCTATCGGAGGAAACGAAACGATTTATGCAAATATAACCATAGGATCAAACTCTAAATTTGTTATAAATGGAAATGTTGAAGGAGATGTAATTA
>JBAXJW010000326.1:0-1758 GCA_037137635.1 bacterium
AGATAAATCCGGATTGCTCTACAACCTAAAAGGGGGATTGAGCTGGTACATATCCTCAGTTTTTGCTTTGGATGTTTTAGGGGGATGGTCGAGCGTCGATGTAGTGGGTAAAGCTCCTAATGGAGGCAAAGGTGTTGAAATTCGCAATAATTTAGCAATTGCAGAAGTCTTTCCAAGATTTCGATTTGGAGATTTGGGTCGTTGGCAATTGGGGCCTCTTTATCGGGGTTATTTTGGATCAAATACTGGGTTTTCAGAAAACATAAAAACTTTAGAAACCAACAAATCTCCTTCAAGCTTCATAGGTGTGGGCTTTAATTACGACATCAGAAGTGCGACTGAAAAAACTCTTTATAGAGTGGGGCTTCAAGCTTTGACAGATATGTCAGACCCGCGAAGTATTTATATGGGAAGTTTTTCTTTTCAGGTTGGGTTTGACCTTTTTGGAAGTGGAGATGAGTCAGAATATTCGATGCAACCCGAGTTTTATCCCGGAGAAGAAGTGCGCCCTTTGCCTGTTATTCATCGATTGCCAGTGATCGAAGAAGGTATCTCGGTTCGAGAATCCGAGCCAATGCCTTTAAAGGATGAGTTTAACGAAATGCCTATTGAGAAAGCTCCTCCAGCTGAAGCTCCTTTGTTTCAGGACTTACAAGGACAAACTGAAGAGCCTGCTTTGGAAGCACCCGTTCAAGCCTTAGCTCCCATTAAAGAGGAAGTCCCGTCTGTTGTGATCCAATTGCCGTCTGATAGCTTTCAATTTGCAAGCGGAATGTCTCACATAGGTTCTTCTAAGAGCAGAGAGTATTTACAAGGTTTAGGAGCCTTTTTAGGCCAGAGTGATCAGTCTTTTCAAAGTTTAGTGGTTGTTGGGCATACTGATAAAAGGGGGCCTAAGGGAAGAGAGCGCGAAGTGAATCTAGAACTTTCTCAAGCTCGTGCAAAAACGGTTTATGAAGCTCTTGTTGCAGGTGGTGCAAGAGCAGAGAAGCTTCGATTTGAGGGAAAGGCTTTTGATGAGCCTATTGAGGGAGCTCTTGATAATCCAAAAGATTGGAAGCTTAATAGAAGAGTTGAGTTAAGTTTGAAAGCGGTTTCAGATCCAAGCTCTATGGTTGAAGGGATTAATCAGCTCAATGAGAAGTTTGGTATCAAGCAAAAAGCAACGATTAAGCGTTAGTTTGGATTGTGTTCTCTTGATCTAATATTTCTTCACTTTGTTTGAGCGATACTTTTTCTTTTGCAAAAAAAATTCCTTTTTCGGGGCAATCTTCAAGCGTCCAGGGAAGAGCTGTATCGAAGCCTCGAGCTTCATTGATAATACCCAGGTTTGGTTCTTCAAGTTCAGTAATTGTATTTGCGAAAACGTGTTTGAGGCTTCTTTTAAGAGCTTTTTCAAAAGAGCTTAACTCTTTGGGGCTTTTTAAAAGATCATTGTGAAGGTATGTGAAAGTTTCAACTTTTTGTGTACTTAGAAAGACAAAACTTAAGTAGAGCTTAGATTCGTAGCGAACCGGTATGGCAACAAAAGAGTCTGCTGTAGGCTGCTCAGATTGAGGAAAGGTATATTCAGCGGCTAGCACTCCTTCAGCTTCACGTGCGTCTTCAAGATAAGAATGATTTTTAACGAGAAATTCTTCAGACTGTTTTTTTCCGTAACAGTTTTGGAAGTTTTTTAATCCTAGGGTCCAATAAAGTTTAGGCGCAGCATAGGTTTCTTCGCCTGATCGCAAAACCCACAAGTTGCCTTCGTATTTG
>JBAXJW010000327.1:0-1749 GCA_037137635.1 bacterium
CTTATAACCTAGCAAAAGTGATGCATTGATTTTTTCAATCCTTTCAACGACCTGTTGAAGAAGAGACTTATTTTGAGCAGATGAAGAGCCCTCTTTATCTAAATTATTTTCACGCAAGACAATCCGCAGAACTCCCAAAGGAGCCTTTAAATCATGAGCCACTTGTCGAGCGAGATTCAGGCGGGCTTCAGATGCGTTTTTATCCTGCATTTCTTTTTCTAAAAGTTGCGCAGAAAGCGAAACGTTTTTTTCAAGTGCACTGTACCTATCTGCATTCAAGTGAACAATCAAAACACCCAAACCGACTCCCACGACAATAAAACTAAAATTATGAACAAAATTACCTAAAGGCCAAAGCATTGAAATATCTTTAAAGAAAAACAAAGCTATAAAAGGAAGAAATTGAAAAAAGGCCCACTTCCCGACCCACTCGCGAAAACTTGCCCTGTAGGCGAATGATGACATCAAAAAAAGAATCCCCACATACTCAGAAAAAGCAACAGCATGAGGCCCCTCTAAGCACCCAAAAACACTCTGCACATATTCACAAATCAACAAAAAATAATAGAGTACATTTCTTGAAAAGGATTTCTTAAAGTAGCAATAGACTCCCAATCCAAATGCTCCAATCGACAAAGTGACCCTGGAAATAAAAAGCAAAAAATACCAGTCGTAATTCTTGTAATTTTCGACAGCACTTAAAACAAACAATCCCCAAAGCAAGGAAAGGATAAGAAAAGATACAAAGTAGGCTTTGTAACTACGTGATTGAGAATTGAACGGGAGTGGTAACATTTTCTTTTACTCTTAAGGGGTCGTGAACATAAACTAGAGATTCTGATGGAACATCCTGCCTGAGAACTGTATTAGCCGCGACAATCGCTCCTGAGCCCACTTTCTGACCCTGAGGTATGACAACATTCATCTGAATTCCTGCAAAATCCTCTATAATGAGAGGCTTGTAAAAACGCCTCAAAGGCTTTCCCTCTGGTCTGAAATACTGATGCTGATCATCGTCCATCAAAGTGACATTCCACGAAATACCTACATCATTTCCGATTTTGATGTTTCGAGAACAATAGACAAATGCATCATGCGCCAATACAAATCGCTCTCCAACTTCTAAACTTGCTCCCTTTTTAATTCGAATCGTCGCACCTGGTGAAACATGTGCATCGCCGTTAAAAATAAGCGTCGAATTTTCTTCCATGTATAAACATGTTTTGTTTTTAGTAGAAAACATTTCATCCTCACTTAAATGAAAAGCAAGACGAACCTGTCCCTTCTTCACGTGAATGCGCGCTCCCTTTGCAAGATAAACACGCAAAGAATCTCCGACCAAAAGCTGAGCATCCATCGCTTCGTACTTCACGGCCTTCCTTAAAGAAATCCAAGTACGAAAAGACTTAAACACAAAAAAACTCCACTAGCTGTTGATAAACATTTTCCCTGTTTTCGAGAAAAGAATGATCCGTTTTAATCTCTTTGTACTGAATGCGACAATCACATTGGGCTAAAAAATCTTTTGAATCTTGAGCTAAAACTTCTTGGTCATCAGAAGCTTGCATCAAATAAAGTGATGTTTGAGAGGGAAGTTCCGCTGCTAGCTGAAAAGGCGCATAGAGTTCTTCAACCTTTCGAACTTCAGCAAGAATGGATAAAAGATCTTTTTGCTGATCAAACAACAGGGGATATTCTTCTTTTAATTCCTTTAAAACATCCAATAAAAGCTCATCGCTTTGTGGAAAT
>JBAXJW010000328.1:0-1739 GCA_037137635.1 bacterium
CTCCACCTTCTCCTTCGAGCAACACTAATGTTTTATCACCCAACATACCCGCTGATGAAATCTCAGCCTTTAGACTCGAGCGCAATCGATCACGGTAGCGACCCTCAACAGAAAAACCAATTAAAACCCCTCTTTCACTAGGAGGAGGAAGTGCCTTTCGTAGCACTCGGCCCACATCTACGCCCGACATGTACACGGGTGCTCCCACATTTAATCCACGAGCATCTTTGAAAAGAGCATTGAGCCTTAGTTCACTATTGAAGACTCCACTTCCTCCCATGAAGACAACAAATCCCGCACCCACAATCAGGGTTACAAGAACAAATAATCCAACAATGAGGGTTGATGATCCTTTAGCGTTCGGTGCTTCCATTTGTTACTCCTGTCATAAACTCTTCAATGCGTTTGTCTTTACGCATTTCTGCAACGGTTCCTGAAACAACTATCTTTCCATCTTTCAAAAGCGATATGCGCTCTGACACTGCAATCGCAGTGGGCATATCATGAGTCACAAGGATTCCCGATTTTCCACGTTTTTTGAGATCGAGCATAATATCTTGAATGACGCGTGTGTTGAGGGGATCAAGCCCCGCAGTAGGCTCATCGTACAAAATAATTTCAGGATCAAGAATAATTGCTCGAGCAAGACCCGCTCTCTTTTGCATTCCACCTGATAAATCAGAGGGGAATAAGTTTTCCGTTCCCTGTAGACCAATCACCTCGAGAATTTCTTTTACGCGTTTCTTTTTTTGAGCTTTTGATAAATTTGTATGCGCATCGAGAGGATAGAGTAAATTTTCTTCAACAGTGAAGGAATCAAAAAGTGCCCCGTTTTGAAAAGCGTAGGCGATTTCTTTGCGCACTTTAAACCAATCTTCTTCAGAGTAAGAAAACATGTTTTGACCTTTGTAGCGCATCGTTCCTGAATCGGGTTTCTCAAGGCCGATAAGAGCTCTCAAGAAAACGCTTTTTCCAGAGCCACTTTGCCCCAACAAACAAACGATTTCTCCCTTGTGGAGATTAAAATTAACACCTTTGTGAACCAATTTTGATCCGTAGCTTTTTTTAAAATCTAAAACTTCAACAAGAGGATCCATCTTCAACCCCTCATCATTTCGTGTTCGATCATCCACAAAAGTTTTGTGAGAACAAAGTCTGCAATCAAAATAACAATTGAAGATTTGACGACAGCATCTGTAGTGGCATTTCCAACGCCAACTGTTCCACCCCGAGCACGATACCCTTCGTTGCAACTAATCGTTGAAATCAAAAATCCAAAAACCAACCCTTTCAACAAACCACCCACAACATCGCGAGTGTTGATAATTTCAAAAGACTTAAAAAAGTAATCATGCGCTTGAAGCCCCAATTGAGAAGAGGACGCCATCATCCCGCCAAACACACCCACTAAATCAGCAAGTAAAGTCAGCAAAGGTGTTACAAGTGTCAGAGCTAGAACCTTAGGTGCAATCACTTTACGAATAGGATCCGTGCCCAAAGCACGAATCGCATCGATCTGCTGACTCACTTTCATCGAAGCAATTTGTGCGGCCATTCCCGCTCCCACTCGACCCGAAAGCATGAGTGCCGTAAAGATCGGACCTAACTCACGACACAAAGAAATCGCAACGATCTTAGGTACGTAGTACTTTGCACCAAAACGCTCGAGACCAAAACCAAATTGAATCGCAAGAACTAATCCCGTTGATAAAGCTGCGACAAAAACGATGAGGAATGAT
>JBAXJW010000329.1:0-1737 GCA_037137635.1 bacterium
ATTGCCAAATGCCTGAAATGAATGGATTTGAGGCAAGCCAAGAAATTCACAAGATAAATCCCCATATACCCATTGTTGCAATGACCGCAAGCGCTCTCCCCGGCGACAAAGAGCGCTGTGCTGCTGCAGGAATGAAAACTCAACTCATTAAGCCTATTCGAAGGAACGATCTAGAAATCGTTTTAAAAAGTTATTTTCTGACAAACGAGATACCCGCTCATTCCACAATCCAATGGGAAATTCTAAAAAAGCTCGCAGAACAAACAGATCTTTTAACTATCCAAAAAGTTGTTGATTCTTTCTTAGAAACTCTTCCCAATGCTCTTGAATCCATCACAAGCTCTCAATCTAATCGCGATTTAGAAAAGATTAAAAAAAGTGCTCACCGTCTTAAATCAGGAAGCTCGACAATTGGAGCGACAAAGCTTTCTTCAATCTGTGAAGATCTCGAAAAAACACCTCAAAACACTGAACTTATCGACCAACTTCAAAAAGAAGCTTCTCTTCTTCAAGCAGACCTTCAATCTTGGAATAGAAATATTTCATGAAAAGTTTCTCACTTAAAGAAACTCAAAAAGCTCTCCCTAAGAGAAAAGAATCTGCCCATAAAAACATGGGAGGAAAAACTCTCATTATTGCGGGCTCTCCCCAAATGCCTGGAGCAGCCATCCTTTCTGCAACAGCAGCCTCACGAGTTGGCGCAGGATATGTGTATCTTTTAAAAACTTCTCAGTATTTTATCTCCAAAAACTTTCCTGATTTTTTAATTTGTGAAAAAGATTCTCTCAAAAAAAACTTAGCTCTTTTTCAATCTGTTGCTATTGGTCCAGGCCTAGGAAAATCCTTAACTGCTCAAAATCTTTTAAAAAAACTTCTTCGCTCTCAAAAACCAAACGTCGTGCTCGACGCCGACGGTCTCAATATATTGGCTCAACTCAAGAATGTTCAAATACCAATTTCATGGATAATGACTCCTCATGAAGGAGAACTTGCTCACCTACTTAAAAAAACCGCTTTTGAAATTCATGAAAACAGGCTCAAATACGTACTCTTGGCTCAAAAGAAATTCGGTTGCCACATCCTACTCAAAGGGAAACAAACACTCATTGCAAACGATGACGGCATCGTCCAGATTCAAACAGGAAACAAAGCTCTTGCAAAAGCTGGGACTGGCGATGTTTTAACAGGAATGATCGCTGGGTTTTTAGCTCAAGGACTCTCTCCCTTAAAAGCTGCCTGCCTCAGCGCAACCCTACACGGAAAAATTGCAGATGAATGGATCGAAAATCTAGATTATTTAGGTTTGATGGCGAGTGATCTTTTGACTGAAATTCCAAGGATCATAAAAAAACTAAGAGGCTCACAAAAAACATGAGTCGACAATACAAACCCCACAACCGCTGCCAGACTTGCCAAATGTTGCTCAATTATTGTCTTTGCCTTGAAGCTCAAGAATGCAAAAAGTCGCTTCAAAACATTCAAAGCTCTGTGCACGTTTTGATGCATCACCGAGAACGCTTCCTCACAACAAATACAGCTCGCCTTGCAAAACTCTGCCTTCCTCGTTGTGAAATTCATTTGAGGGGCATGATTGAGCAAAGCGTCCCTCTTAAAGAAATCCTTGATTCCGCAAACACTCCCCTTCTTCTTTACCCTTCAGAAAAAGCTGAAGTCCTAACGCCTGAATATCTTTCTAAAATTTTGCGTCCGATCACCCTTATTGTTCCTGATGGGAGC
>JBAXJW010000330.1:0-1724 GCA_037137635.1 bacterium
GAATACTTGCAACCTTCCAAGAAGCTTCGCGGATATTTTTTGTTTCACTTAAAAAATCAGGAAAGATTCCTTGATTGATTTTGTTTTGAACTTCAACTCGACGAGCGAGCAAGTTTTTTCTTTGATCTGCAAATCTTCGCTGAAGACCTACAACAAACTTTAGCGCCTCGGGAGTAAGAATATCCTTAAACTCTTCGACTAAAGAAGGCTCGCACTTCCAAAAAATTCCTTCATGACTATCTTTTTTCAAAATGACCTCAACCGACATACGCTCACATAAAAAAGTATAAAGCTAAAATGTCAAAAAAAGAGGGGTCTAGAAAATTTCAAAGAGTCAAAATTTTTATTTTTTTCGATGAACCGCAAAACCCGCAAACGCTTGCTCGGTAGGCATAAGTGAGAGCACGTTTACATTCATATGAGCAGGTCGAGTTGCGACCCAGCGCACCGTTTCCGCAACATCCTCGGCAGTGAGCGCGTCTAAGCCTTCATAAACCGACGCTGCCTTGCTTTGGTCACCACGAAAGCGAACTTGAGAAAACTCTGTTCCCGAACACATCCCCGGCTCTATGCATGTTACGCGAACACCTGTGCCCAACAAATCGGCTCGCAAATTCAAACTAAACTGATGAACAAAGGCCTTCGTCGCTCCATAAACATGCCCGCCTGGATAAGGAAATTCTCCCGCTACAGATCCCAAGTTGATGATGTGGCCTTTTTTACGAGCCACCATTCCCGGAAGCAATGCGTGTGTGCAATACAAAAGTCCCTTCACGTTTGTATCCACCATCGTTTCCCAATCTTGAATAGCCGCTTTCTGAGCGGGATCAAGCCCCACAGCAAGACCCGCATTGTTAACGAGAACATCTACATCACGAAATGGTTGAGGAAGATTGCACATAATTTGCTCAACTTTTTTTTGATCTTGCACATCCATCTCGGCGACATGAATTTTTGATCCATATTGTTTTTTCAAATCATCAAGAAGGTATTTTCGTCGAGCAGTGGCGACAACGAGATCGCCATTCGCAATAAAACCTTTCACCATAGCCAAACCAAAACCCGCCGTTGCTCCTGTAATTAAAACAATCATTCTGAAATAATTTATCGTTGCTGAGTGCTGCTGGCAAATCTACCAGCTCAAAATTCCCCAAGTAAGAGGATGATAATGCGCGGGAAACTCAGGATTCGATCCCCAAAAATCCTCTACTGCATTTTCTCGGTTGACCGCTGAAAAATAAAAACCCATTTGGTTATTTTTAAAAACATGACCATCATCCTGAATTTGAACATGAACAATGTAGTGATCCAAAAAGTAACAAGCACTTGATTGCGTATGGGGAGGATTCACAATTGATCCATTTTTCTGATGACTTGGACGCTTAAAGTAAACCAAGCGACCCCCTTGAGAAACGAAGGGATCGGGAACAAAGAAGTACCCTTTCCCAATTTTTTGATAATAATTTAAATCATGTGGAGCTTCAGTATCTGTTGAGATAAAGAACGCCAAGTGATCCGCATATCGAATTTCGGGCAAGACAGCTTGATTACTTTGATTGCCAGGCCTGGAATCATAGACCTTCACATAAAAATCCGTCGAATTTAAATTTCGAAGAACATAAACTTCAGTTTTCTTCTGAGTTTGCAAATCAAATCCCACGTTCTCAAAACGCCTCACCCCAGACAAAGCCGTTAACCCCTCGGGAATTTCAGAACAAGAAAAA
>JBAXJW010000331.1:0-1723 GCA_037137635.1 bacterium
CAATAAATACTGCGATCCCTCTATGTCTGATTCGACCTCGCCACTACCTAAATCGATCAAACCTTTTCTTGCTGAAACTTCTTTGGATTGGGCGGCAAAGGTAAACATCACCAACATAAAAAATAAATTTTTCATGATGAGGATTCCTTTCCTAAAGTCAATTCCCATTTTTCGATAAGCGCTAAAACTTGTTCCGCAATTTTCGGATTTTCATGCCAGAATGTTTTTGCGTCTTGCGGAGCGCTATTGATTTCAGTTTTGTATGCGCTAAAGAGAGAATATGTTTTCTCATCAATTTTTTTCATCAAAAAAGACAGATTAGTGTCAAGTCTTGATCTGAGGACAAACAGGGCCTTGGACTTTTTAATAAAATTAGCAACCCCTTGTAAGTGAGAGTATTTTCTTTTTTGAATCTGAATGGCTATTTCGGACAATTGTTTTTGAATAACTAAATACTGCTTGAGTGCTGCCAATTGGTCTGCTCGGAATAACGAAAACGTCTTATTCAAAAGACTCAAATCTGCGTTTTGATCAATAATTCTCTTTAAATTATGCAAAAGGGCAGTGTCTACCAGCTGCTTTTCTAAATCTTGAAAAGTAATTTTACTTTGGACGAGGGAATCAAGGCTCAGCTGAAAGAGTGAAGCGTAAATGTCAGGATACTGATATTTTTTGGGCAATGTCAAAAACCGTTCCCAACTTTTACTTAAGGTTTCTGTATCAATGCTAATCTGCATATAGGGCGCTACGCATTCGCTACAGTCTTGTGCAATAAAATCTGAAAGTTTGCGAAGAATATCAGCTGGCACTCCTTTTTTGTTCCGTGCATCATTTAGTAAATACGCCGACTCGAGAGAGTTCCATTCTCTTTGCGTTATCTGAACTGGGTTAAGTGAGATGTATCTTTCTAAAATTTCTCTGTGGAAATAATTCCGACTTAATTCATTTTTTAAATAGTCTAGAGCAAGAAAACTGATGCTTTTTTCTTTTTTGTTCTCAAAATGGTCAAGAAAATCTAAATATAAACGAGAAAAGGATTCATCCCGATTTTTGTTTCGAATAAAATCAGAAAATTCTTTCAGATTTTCGCTGTTGATTTTGCTCCACTCAACTCCTTTTAGCTCGTTAAAAAACCGTCTGTAGTCTTCAGAATTTAGATCTATCGAGCAATATATATTTAAAAGTTGCGCTGAGTTTTGAATTATTTCGGCTTTCATAATCGCCTGACAAGACTTTAGGCTTTCTCCGATAAAAGCATACAGTTTTGCAACTTCAATTACGCAAGTTTCACAGTGACTGAACCTCACAATATTTTGTGTAAATTGGTGAACTTGCTCCTTTTGTGTAGCCTTTTTGCTTGAAGAAATTTCTTCTGAGCAGAGCTGCACTTTGTCACCTAATAGAGCATTGTCATATGAATCTGGATACCACTCAAGACTTTGACAAGCAGAAGAAAGCAAGGAGAGCTTCGAGGAAGGAAAAAGCCTACGTAGCCTCTCGATCTCAAAATCGCGTGAAACTTGATTTCTTAGTTTCAAAAATTTATCTTTGTTTTTAATTACGGACGACAATGCATTTAACGCACCTTCCGTAATAGCATCTTTTTCCGGACTAGTTTGAGCATAAGGTTTTAGCATCTGGAAATATGAATTCGTTTTCAGAACCAAAGATAGAGCAGCCGCCTCTTTTATAACGGATAGTTTATAGAGAGAGGTATCTTCAC
>JBAXJW010000332.1:0-1714 GCA_037137635.1 bacterium
CCGCATTATAGAATCACATGGACGTAGTAAGAAGGCCCAAAAAGTGAAAGACTTTTTCGGGGGCAGGGCTCGAAAAGTAATCTCTTTTAAAAATAGGCCAAAACATGCCGTTGAAGCTGTCGTAACCTTAAAAGACAGCACGTCACGAATCAAGATATAGCTTGTCGCAAAAGTTATGGGACATTTGAGATTTCTGTGATATAGTCTCTCCATTATTTTAATGGAGTTCGAATATGAGAGAAGGCGACATAAACTACGATGAGAATTTTAAAAAGAGAATTTTATTCGCTCTAAAACAAAATATGTCTCCGACTGAGATAAGCAGTAAGTTTAGAGTTTCTAGGTCCACCGTTTATAGATGGATCGATAGAACAGGAGATTCACTAGAGCGCAGGCCTGTAGAGGGAAGACCCTCTTCTTTGAATCTAAATGAAGTAAATAAAGTTCTAGCTTATATGCAAAATCCCGCTACAAACTATGGTTTTGAAAGCCAGTTATGGACAGGGCCAAGAATAAAAGCCCTTGTAAAGAAGAAGCTTAAAAAAAATTTACACCGCTCTACAGTCCATAGAATGCTAACTGAAAACAAGCAATCCTACAAGAAAACAGAGTCGCGTTGGTCAGAAGCTGATAAAGATCGGCAATCCGAATGGATAAAAACAACAATACCAGCAATCAAAAGATGGGTTAAAAAGAACAGCGCCCCACTTTACTTTTTGGATGAGTCAACTATTCAGTTAACACCAGTCAATGGCAAAACCTGGGGACCGAAGGGAAAGACTACAATTGTTCAAAAGACTGGAAAACGAGGACGTATTTGTGCAATCTCCGCTATTTCACCAAGTCAGAAGCTGTTTTTTTCTCTACAGGAAGAGTCTTTCAAGGGCAAGTGCGTGATAAACTTTTTAAAGCAAATCGAGCGTAATCATCCTAACAAAAAAATTGCTGTCGTGATGGACAATGCTCCATGCCATAAATCAAAAGTGATGAAGGAATATTTAGAAAAAAGCTCGATTAAAGTCTTTTTTCTGCCCCCATACTCGCCAGAGATGAACCCAGATGAAAAAGTTTGGAATTACCTAAAAAGTAGCGAGTTGATTTCGCATGTTGAAACGAGTGTAAAAGGCTTAAAAAAATTGACGTCAAAGAAAATGAGGAGCATTTCACGGCAGCCTAAGTTGCTTAGAGGAATATTCATGAGGTGCGAGATTTCAAAATTTTTTATTTAAAATGTCCTATTACTTTTGCGACAAGTTATATATTTTGAATTCACCGGAAAACGGTAGTCCAATTGAATTTCGCATTTTGGACTTAAAACCAGTTATTGTCGCCAACGGTTTCTCTGAATGTATTGGTCTTACTGAGGTTAAGAGTTGATTTGCGGATGGTGAAAACCGAGAGATAGTCATTAAGGAGGATGCAAATTCCTCCGCGCTTTCAGAGGCCAGCGTCCAGCTCCCCGGCTAGTTTGTTAATGGTATCATTGATAAAATCGATATGGGCCCGCGTGGTCTTGAATTGGAGCGGCAATTGCCGCCGCGAGCAACTCCGCTGGCGAAGCCTGCAGCAAGGCCTCCGGCAGCGATGCCTGCACCGAGGGCCACGAGACCGGCCACGACTGGGAGCAGAGAACCTGCTTCAGGTTCTCGTGGCAGAGATGCGCGAGAAGTGGTCCCTGTTAAGTCCGAGCGGCCACGTCCTCCGGTAAAAGCTC
>JBAXJW010000333.1:0-1711 GCA_037137635.1 bacterium
TCGTCGCCCCAGTCAGGGCCCGTTTGTTTCCAGATGGCGTGCGCGGTTTCTAGATACTGTAAATACCCGGCGTCATGAATCGCTAACAACGGCTGCATGCCGTGGTCTGCCGGCTCGGTGACTGTCAGACCCAAGGCCGCGATCCCTTTCAAAATTTGTACCACTCGCTCTGGGATCTCTTGGGGGGTACGCATCTGGCCGCGCGACAGGTAAGTCCGTGGATGATGTAGTTTTTGTTTTGGATGAAAATAAGTTTTCATGATTAAGCCTCAAACAACGTCAACATGGGGTGTTGCCTAAACGGCGAAAACAGCACAATCGCTTAGGCACGCTTTGAACGAAAATATGCGAACAACATCGGAAGCGTTAACGACAAACCCGCGGCTACGATCAGCGCCATGCCCGTTAAGGATAGCAGCGAAGGCATTTGAGCAAAAAACAGTTCTCCAAAGAGCACTGCAAGCACAAGCTGAAAATAGTTAAAGGGTGCGAGCGTCGACGCCGGAACCGTCTTAAACGCAGAAATCAATAAAAATTGCCCGATCCCGCCACTGACACCCATCAAAATCATTTCAACGGTATCACGCGCATCTGGCCATTTTGTTGGCCACCAAAAAATCAAAACCACAAAGCCAAGCAGCCAACAAATCAACGCAGAATACGCAAATATCTGTTCGCTTTGTACGCGATTGGCCAGCTTGCGTGTTAACAGTTGCACCAGGGCATAACCTGTTGCAGACACAAGCATCAACAGGCTGCCAAAGAGCGATAGGCCAGAATCGCCGCCTTGAGCGCTTGAGGCATTAGCCAGTGGATTCACAATGCACAGCATACCGATCATGCCAAGACCGACTGCCGTATATTGTTTGAACCCAACATTTTCACGCAATACTAGGGGGGCAAGCAATACGACGATCAGGGGCGATACAAAATACAGCGCCGTGCCTTCAGCCAGCGGCAAGTACTGCAAGGCAGGCATAAAACAAATGCCAACCATACCAAGCATCGCGCCGCGATAAATGAGTAGCTTGCGCTCGGCCGAGCCCACCCGCACGGGGACACGTTTAATCCACAACAGGCACCAGGCAAGCACAATGATGACGGTGTAGCGAGCGAAATTGACTAAGGGCGCAGAATAACGCCCCACCAGATCTTTTGCGAAGGCATCCAGACAAGCAAAGGCAACCAACGAGCATAAAAAGATTGCGCACCCTTTCAGCCATTGCGCTTGGCGCGCCAACTCTGGTTGCTGTGCATCGCTGAGCAAGCTCATAGGGCTATCGATCAGTTTGAGATTGAAGCCATGTTTAGGCCTAAGCGCTTGCGCTGGGTGCTTTGCTGCGCAATCGGAGTAGCAGCACGGTGATGATCAGCCCAATGAGCCCAAGCACACCGTAACTTGCGCCGTAACTTTTCAGCATACCGGCCAAGACGCCAAATAGCGGTGGGCCCAGCACGACACCAAAAAAAGTGATACATAGGGTGCCGCCTGTTGCGACGCTGGCCCGACCCGCTGGGGCGAGGCGGGCAACCTGAGCAAGAAATACGCCGTTCCAGCCAATCGCAGAGGCGCCAAAAATAACCAGCACCGGAAACAATAGCCACGGCGAGGAATCTGGACGAAGCAAGGCTGTACCCACCGCGCCCGAAGTCAGCAGCAAAGCAATCACGATCAGCATCATGGTCGGGCTCAACCAACGGTCGGCCACAT
>JBAXJW010000334.1:0-1700 GCA_037137635.1 bacterium
ATAAAAAGGAAAAACGGGACGAAAAACTAGACGACGCTAAACAGAAAAGTAAACAAAACAGGGAAAGACGAAAAAATCTAAGAAAGCAAAAACGAGACGACCGGAAAGCGAAAAAATCTAAGAAAAATCAGGAAGATAATTCTTAACAATTTCAGAGGTTTGCTTTTTTAGCTTAAAGCTAGTGCTTTTTGGTATAATAAAAGCACTGTGGCAAGATACAAACTCATTCAGGACATAGAAGCAGAGGACCATATTTTGGGACCGCTGTCATTGAGGCAGTTTATTTTTGCGTTGATCGCCGTTTTTTTATTTTATTGTTGCTATTTTGTTACCAGCAAGGGGCTTGCTTTACTGCTGATTATTTTTTTGCCTCCTGCATTGTTTACGGGGTTTTTTGCCATTCCTTTTGGCCGTGATCAACCAACAGAAGTATGGGCTTTGGCTAAATTGAATTTTTTGTTTAAGCCCAAAAAGCGGATTTGGAATCAGAGTGGCATCAAAGAACTTGTAACTATCAACGTTCCGCGCAAAATAGAGCGAGTTTTAACCGACGGTTTAACTCAGCAAGAAGTTATAGGTCGTTTGAACGCCTTGGCCTCAACACTAGACACTAGAGGCTGGGCGGTAAAGCACGTCGAAGCGGCAAATAGTCCTTATGAGAGAGCTGGAAGCGCACAAGATTCAGACAGACTTTTGTCTGTTGTGGGTGACATCTCCACTAGTGAATACGACTTGAAACCCGACGAGGACTTATTGGACATCGAAAACAACCCTCTGTCTCATCAATTTGAAGACATGATTCAAGAGTCGGCCAAAGAGAGGCGCACTGAAGTTATAAAAAAAATGAATAATCAACAGGCGCCTACACCAAAAGTGGAGCCAAGTCCTGCAAATGATAACTGGTTCCAAGACAACGCAACTGGATTGGGTGCGGCAAACTCAGAGTCGGAAATAAAGATTCAAAAAAACACCGAAATGTCTCACATGAGAACCCTGGTTAGGGAGAAAGACCAAAAGACCGATAAACCGCAGCCAGAATTGCCTCAAACCGCTATGACAACACCTCAAGACCCTGCTATACTTAACCTAGCAAAGAGCAACGATTTGAACGTATCCACGCTGGCTCGTGAAGCTTTTAAGGCGAAGAATGGGGTACTGCCAAATGATGAAGTTGTTGTTTCGCTCCACTAGAGAGGATGTCTAGCATTCTGTTTCTAGTAAAAGAAAAGGTGGGCACCTAAAATGAATCCTCAAGACCCAGTAAAAAAAGTCACTCCCGTGCCGGGGGTGGTTAATGGCGCACCTATTAAGGCGCCGGCTGTGGAAATAGGTGGGACTATGCCAGTGAAGCCTGGCCAAGAGGGCTCAAAGACTAATAAAAAAGCGAACAACAATAGCACACAGAACGCCCTACAAATAGCCGAGATTAGAGACGGAATTGTAATTATGAATGACGGCTCATTTAGGTCTGTTGTGATGGCCGAAAGCATCAACTTCGATTTAATGAGCCCCGAGGAACAAGAGGCAGTAGAGTTCAGCTATCAGGGATTTTTGAACTCTCTGTATTTTCCAATTCAGATATTTATGAGGTCTCAGAAAATAGACCTTAAGCCCTACCTAGACAAGTTAGACAAGATCAGGTCTGAACACGATAATATGCTGCTTGCGATGCTTATGGAGGACTATATAGGCTACATGCA
>JBAXJW010000335.1:0-1699 GCA_037137635.1 bacterium
ATTATTTGGTCTCCAGTGAGAGAAAACTTTAGAATAAATCAAAAAGAAGTTATTGATTTTCCATATCCGGTGACCACCAATTGGGTTTGTCTAGAGTTTTATAATCTTCAACCAATTGCTCTTGGCCTGCCAAACTATCCCATTCTCCCAGAAATTGAATTCAAAGAGTTTCCCCAGTGGGTGTACGATCAGGCAAACAAGAAGCAAACCACAAGTGACGAGCCGTATCTACAGCCAGAAGAATTTGTTAAAAACAGCATCATTAATGTCTTTTGGTCCCCTCTTGATACTCGCGGAACACGTGTCTACAATGACATGCCGTCGACAATTGAAGAACAGTTCACAAGTTTTGGTTTTGGTTCTGCCGTCCCTAGCCTTTTATCTGAGATCTCTTTTTCACAGAACCCGTTTGCGTCTCCAACGGTTCGCTCAATGGACATGAGCAGTTCGCTTGGTGCATACGTATATGAGGACTATGTCAATGACCCGTCTAAAACATATACCTCAGAAGCAATAGCATATTCTCGACAAGTAAATTCTCGAAACGTTTCAAATGTGAATGACCGCAGGCCATTTACAAGATCTGAAGAACCTTCTCTTGCGTTTGAAAGAAAAGCTGCGCACATTTATGCGACAAAAAAAGCTCGCTATAACAAAAAAGCTTATACGGTTTCAGTCTCAGAGGTTGTATTTAAAAGAAAAAATTACACTTCGGGGTCTGACGATGAAGTTATTCATGATGTCCTTGTTGTTAATGAGAATCAAAACTCATACCTGATTGATCCTGATGTGCCGAATACATGGAAACCGGAAGAGCGAATTTCAATTCCTGTTGGAACTGGAGCTTATGTTACTTACACAGTTGGTGAAAAAACATACACAGACGAGTTTGTTTATTTTGATTCAACGGACTCTTCAATTCCTTCTTTTAGTCCTGTGCCGCTTCAAGGCAGTGGAGAAATTGCGACATCCGTAATTGCATACTCCGAAGCATTAGAAAGCGGCAGAGTCTATTACAGAGATCAAGACTTTGTTATTGTTTACAACTCTGAGTCAAAAACTAACAGTATAAAAAGAAACAACATTCCTGCTCGTCTTGTTGTTCCAAGCGCTACTGATAATGCCGACAAGAATACTGTTCAAAGCACTGCTATAATTAGTGGTAAAGAACGCTATAGAGCTTCGCTTGGCGAAGCCGGCAACTACGTGTTGTCCTCTGGTTCTGCAGCAGTAGAAGAACCGCAACTAACAACATTTTTTAAATCTGAATCTCTTGGTAAATCTACTACAACTGCGGCTTTGAGAACGGACTTCCTAGGTTAAAATGGCACAGACTACCGATTTATTTGATTCCACTGATGGGGCTTTTGCCGATTACTCAACCTCTGGCACAAGGATCAACACATATACCACTCTGATTGGTGGCGTAGAACCAGACACCAAGTACTGGTTCTTTGACGATTTATCTTCTCGATCCTCCCTAGAAAATAATATTACAAAAATTGTCGGGAACATTGACATTGAGCCTGGTGTTGGAATTATGCCTCTGGGCAATTACAATAGCCCAATAGAGTTCTCCTTTAATCAGAAAACAAATCTTAAAAACTTTGTTGTTGTTTTAAACGTTACAGTCGGCGCAAGTGAAAAAGATTTTAAAATAGGAATCGCAGGAAGAGGAACTCCCAATGGCACCGGCGGA
>JBAXJW010000336.1:0-1688 GCA_037137635.1 bacterium
CTAAAGAATCATCTCGCGAAATAAATGGATCAAACTACAAAGAACTAATCTCAGAAAACTTTATATGCTTAACTTATGAAAATACAAATAAAATAATTCATACAAACTGCGGGGCAACATTTAACGAAAAAAGGATAATCAAACCTTCTGAAGGTATTTTCAAATATGTTGAAGAAGGAAAGTTCTTTACCCCTCAAAGTTTCTTACCAGACACTGCACTTTATATAACTAGTGCGGAACTAAACGAGGACAACAAACTCGTTCTGAAATTCGCGGCTATTAAAAGATGGGCTCAACTATTTCAAGAAATTTTTCAAAAAAATCAACACTTAAGCTCAAGCTTAAAATTAGAATTTAAAGTTGACGAAAAAAACTCAACAAATGAAATTACTCGCGGAGAATTACGTTTTTAATAAATCCCTATAGAATTCCAGCCCAAACCCTTTGCTCTTCCATTACCAATACATTCTTCATGGAAAGTAGCGTCTCTTCATGGAAAAAAGTATGATTGATGTGTCCGAGCTTTCGCCCTTTTCGAAGCTCTTTTTTTCCATACCAGTAAAGAACAGATCCGTCCTTGAGGTTGAATGAGTCTTCTTTTTCAAAAAAAACTTCAGCTTTTAATTCGCAAGACCAACGATCAAAATCCTCTGCGCCCAAAAGATTTTTCATTATGTATCTTTGAGCTGTTAATTCAATATTTTTCGAATCAAATCCCCTTGGCGCTTGAAGATGTAATTCAAATTGATTAATTGAAAAAGCGTCCAAGGTGATGTGGCCTGTATTGTGAACTCGAGGAGCCACTTCATTCAAATATAACTTCCCCTGAGACCAAAACAACTCAAAAGCTGCAATACCCACATAGTCCAATTCATTGAGAAGAGTTTTTATTTGATTAAGAAGCTTCTCACTTTCAAGGGAAGCTTCAGGACTGAAGTCTTTGGCAGGACCATAGACCCACTCGCAAATCCCTTTTTTTTGCTCACTTATCAAAAGAGGATAATTTAAAAAATTCCCTTTCACATCTCGAGCGACGATCAAAGAACATTCAAATTCAAAAGGAATTTCTTCCTCCAAATAAACCAACGCTCCCTTTTCATGAGCTTTCTTTAAAAACAACTTCCAATCATCAAGCGAGTGTGCTCGAGAAAGAAAAAAATTCCCATATCCGTCATAACCCTGACGACTCCACTTCGCGACCCACTTGCCGGTGGGAACTTCACCTTCTAAAAGCTGAGATTTTGCACTTGGTAAATTATATTTTTGAAAAAGTTTTTTCTGCTCCCACTTATCAGACAAAAGTTGCATAATCCGAGATCGAGGAAAAACATTTTCAGCATGACTCAATACTGGACTCCAAAAAGAGAAGTCTAAAAACTCGCTTTCAAAAAAAAGAAAATTGCAATTCCTAATTGATTCTCTTCGACCCTCTTCTGTTAAAAGTTTTGATTGAGGTATAAATTCGTCTGCAATTGAAAAAGCGGGATCACCCTCTACCCCTCCAATAATTCGCAAAGAGTCGCCACGGCGCTTCACTTCACGACCCAACATCCACGCGAGTTGGCCTGAGCCAAAGATTCCTGTGCGCACAAACGCATTCTACTATGAACTTTGGCCCAAAGGCAGAAGGCAAATTGAAAAACTTAGGAAAGACCTTGCATGGAATGAGCTTTTTGCTAGAAAAAACG
>JBAXJW010000337.1:0-1686 GCA_037137635.1 bacterium
GGATCTGCTTTTGGAGCTCCGAATAGTTTTAGGATTTCATTTGCGATGAGCGAAGAAGAGATCAAAAAAGGACTCGAGCGAATCAAGACCTTTTGTGTGTCTTGATCCGCCCGTATTTTTTTGTAAATTTTAGCTGTTAAATTTATTTAATTTCTTAGTTCCAACCAAAGCTTGCGCCGACGCTGAAGCTTCCACCGGTTCCGTTGATTCCGTGCTGAGGAAGGTAGGCGCCTTGAGGAGCCACAACGTATTGTTGTGTTCCATAACCACCGTAGCTATTGTATGAGGGGATTGTGTACGTTTGGCAGTTATATCCACCAAAGTTTTGGTAACCTGAGAAGTATCCGTTGCTATTGCTATTAGGACCAAACTGATTTGTAAAAAGGTTGTTAAAGCAATTAGGATTAGGATTGTTTTGACATTGTTTGTAGTAAGCATCTGTTGAGTTTGCAGAATTGCTAGAACTGCTTTTTCCACAGCTTGTAAGTCCTGCAAGAAGGACGATTGTACTAAGGGCAAATGTGATTTTTGTTTTCATATATATAATGATGCAAGGGATGGGCCATCGAGAGTTATTTAGGTAAAGATCCCATGGGCCTTTATAAGGGCATTTGGAGGTGAAGTTTGGCTCTAAAACACATAGGAAATGCTTACAAAATGAGCGTAGTAGAGCTCATTTTTGGCCTTTCCATAAGAGCTTTTTAGGCTTTTAAAAAAGCTTATTTTTTGAGAACTTGAAGTTGTAATTCCGCTAACTGATCGGGGCTCACGCGAGAGGGGCATTCGCTCATCAAGCAAGAAGCAGAAGCTGTCTTGGGGAAGGCGATCACATCTCGAATATTGTTGGTTCCCGCTAACATCATCACCAAACGATCAAGGCCAAAGGCAACGCCTCCATGAGGAGGGGTTCCGTATTGAAGAGCTTCCACGAAGAAGCCAAATTTTTCTTTGATTTCTTCATCCTTAAAGCCCAGAGCTTTGAACATAGATTTTTGAACGTCGCTGTTGAAAATTCGAAAGCTTCCTCCGGCAACTTCAGATCCGTTGAGTGCAAGATCGTAAGCAAGAGCGCGGATGCTTCTCAATGTATCGATGTCATTTGATTTTAATTTTTCTAAATCTTCATCAAGGGGACGAGTGAAGGGATGGTGAGCTGCAGCCAATCTTCCGTTTTGAGCATCAAACTCAGCGACATGGCATATAATTTGTAGGGCTTTGAGGGTGAACAAAAACCCTGAACAACCTATAGCGCGGCGCGCCAGTTCGGCGAATTACGATATATTCCCGAAAAGGCTTTTACTGCCGATTGCAACTAGATTATCAAAATCTCTCAGCCCATGAAAACAAGTAAAACCCACAAAGTTGAGATGCTCCTTCTGGAGGAGAGACCAGAATCCTCAAAGCACCCTCAAGGCAACAGGGTTTTAACTTGCACAGAATTTAATACTAAATACCTAAAGATTCTTGGGCGACCTCGATTTGAAATTTTCGATGCTACCCTGTCTATCCCACAAAACGGAAAACAAATTAAAGCATCACTACGGGTTTTGGAAAAAAAACAGGACTACTTTCTTGCTGAGATGATCGAACCATCTACAGAGTTGATCACGGAGCTTTCTTGGTGGGACTACTCCGAGCAGCCTGCCGCTCTTCCTTCGACCGACCAAAATGTGGGTATCGACGCTT
>JBAXJW010000338.1:0-1681 GCA_037137635.1 bacterium
TTTTTTGAATCGGGCTTGAGGATGAGCTCTTGAAAGCTATCTTCGATACTTTTTATTGCAGAGGAATATTTTTCTAAATTTTCGATTTCGTTGCGAGCGCTTTTGGCCTCGACAAATTCTTTTTTTGCTTGGGTAAGTACGGCTTCAGCTTCTTTTTTGAGGTCAGGGATATTTGTTTTCGTAATGTTGGTGTCAGAGGTGGGTTTCGTGGCATTCGTAAAAATTTCGTTTATTTTGTCGTATTCTTTCTGCGCTTTTTCGAGTTTGTTTTCTTTGTTTTTGAGATCTTTTATTTTAGCTTTCATGTCCAAAACTTGCTCAGGAGTAATGTCTTTTTTTATAGGGAATTTTTTTGAAAGCTCCTCACTGATTTCAGATGGTTGATTGACGCTTTGTAGAAGGATTTTTGCTTTATTGAGCTCAGCTTCTTTTTTGAGATCTTCGAGTTTTGCTTTTGTTGTATCGTAAGTTTTTCCAGCGACATCTCTATTGGTTCTATCTGTAGCAGCTTCTTTTACGGCTTTTTCAGCTTCTTTGAGTTCTTTTTCTTTCTGTAAAATTTTAATTTCTAAGTCTTTGGTTTTTGCTTCGCAGACAAATTGATTTTTCTGAGAGCTTGCCTTTATTTCTTGAGCAGCTTCTGTAAGTGCTTTTGAGATTAAGGGATCTTTTTCATGTATGCTCTCAAAAAGCTTACTGGCTACTCCTGATTTATCTAAGCAACCCGTAGATTTTTCTAAATAAGTGTCTTTCGTTACATCATCGGAAATTTTTTTGAATATTTCATTAAAGTATAAAGAGAGTTTTTCACTTTTTAAAATATTTTTTAGCTCCCCAATATCTTTTGGGGTTTCTTTGTTTTTAATTCCTATATCTGCGCATTCGTTTAAGAATTTTAAACCCGAAGGCTTGAGGGCTTCTTTGATTTTAGAGATCAGTGCTTCAACACTTAAATCTTTTTGGTCTGAAGAACAGGCTATAAGCTCTTGTAATTTCTTTAAGGCTTCATTTTGGAGGGGTTGAATCTTTATTGGCTCTCTTTTTTCATTCACTTCAGGGATAGCAGAGGTCTTTTCGTGTGACTTTGGAAGCGATGTGATTTCGGCTTTCATCTGAAAAGAGAAGATTAATCCCAAAAATCCAAGACTTTGTTTAAAGAATGAGGCACGACTCTTATCCATTTTCATGAATCTTTTTTCGGATTAAATTTTTCGTCTTCTGAGAGAAAAATTCATTTTAACCGTATATTCACAATCGGCGTTAGAATTTTGACGAATTCAATCACTTTTGTTCTTAGCCGATAAGAGCACGTGGTCTCTAAAAAAGAAGACGTTCTGTGGGAACAAGTTTTTGAAGTCTTAGGAAGCGATGATCGCCTCAAAAGATTTTTGAGGCTTCCTCGTTATGAAATTGTGGGACTTATGAAAGCTCATGGAGAAGATTTGCCCACAAAACTATTTGTGATTTTTCGTTTGATTGAAAAAGGTTATCGAATGGAAGCCAATCGCTTGATGCTCCATTGGGGAGACTATAAAGCTTTTGCAATGATCATGCACATGGTTCGCTCTATTCGTATCTGGAAATTAGAGACACTCTCTTGTGAGGGAAAGAAATATCTAGAGGTTTAATCATTATGGAAGAAAAAACAGCCAGTATATTTGAAGATTCGCTAGCCGAATTT
>JBAXJW010000339.1:0-1677 GCA_037137635.1 bacterium
TCCTTGGACTGTGAGCGAACGCTATAGGCCGCCAAGCTTTGCAGAAGGACCTGTTAAAAGAGTTTTAACCTTGCAGGGAACAGCGGTTGATCAAGTCTATGTGGATCGCCAGGAAGAGGATGAAGATTATTGGACTCAAGTTGGATTAACAAATGAGCAGGGAAGTTTTGTTGATCACGATATCGACAAAAGAGTGAGATATCGCTTCGGGGGAAAGATGGTCACTCCTTGGTATGATTCGATGAAAACTCTTGTGTTGAGTTCCGATATAACTTTGCCAGCAAAAATAAAAGGATTTCATTGTTTGTTGCCCATTGATGTGACGCTTTATGTTCAAGATAAAAATTTAGAGTTGAATTGTCAGTATGTAACAATTCTTGGAAATATTTATTCTTTTAAAAATAGTGCACCAAAAGATTCCCAAGGATTGAATGCGGGCAAGGTCAAAATCGTTGCCGAGGAAATCAATATTCAAGGAAGAATTTGGCTTGTGGGCCAAAACGGTGGAAAGGGAAAGAGCGTGGATAAGGGAGTTTATCATTTGGCTTATGCAGGAAAAAATGGAGGCTCTGGGGGCGAAATCTTTTTACAGTATCAAAACATTCAAGAGGTCTATGAATCTTTTCGTGTAGAAGGTGGAACGGGTGGAGATTCTGGTTCAGGGACGGGAAGAGAAAGATCTTTGAGTGGTGTGCAGGGTCAAAGAGGAAGGATTTATCGCAAAAAGATAGCTCTTTAAACTTTATGTTAAAGTAAATTTAGAGATGAAAATTGGTCGACTGAGTTTAATCTGCGCTTTGTTGGTTGTGGGGAAGGGGTTTGTTTATGCCTTGCCTCAGCAGGAGAGCAAAGTCTTTTTGGGTTATTTCAAGGAAAGCTGTCGTGGGGAAAAGGGTTGGCATGCGGAGTACTCTGTTGAAGTCGAAGAAAAAAAGGCGACTTCGCCACAAAAGGTTTTTGGGGCTGCAGATGTCCTCATTTTGTGCCCTCGGAATCTTCATGTTTCTTTTAGCGAAAAAAATCAGTCTTTTGAGTTTATCAGCGATTCCACTCAAGCTTGGGTTGTTCATCAAGCAAAAGACGAAAAATTTAGAAATGTTGAGCAATACGATAGCCTTGCCAAAAGAGAAATGGGTTCGTGGCTGAGGAAATTTGCAAAGGCTCTCGATTTATCGACAGCGTCTATTAGGGAATTCGACGATGCCTTCTTAGTTAAAAATTCGAATCAAATTCCGTTTTTTTCGGACGATAAAAAAAGGAAAAAGTTCCAAGTTGAACATAGAAAGAACCTAAATCTCCTGGCAATAGATTTTGGAAATGATTTAGAACCCCGATTCGACGAGATTATTTTTGAACAGAAAGGGTACTTGCTTCGTTTGAAGTTTCAAAAAGAAATTACGGATAAAAAAAGCACCGATCTCAAAAATTATAACTTCTATGCACAGCCTGAAGATAAAATTACTCTTGTAGTTGATAAGGTTGAATGATTCGAGCTTCTGGGTATATCTTTAATCCAAGTGAAAGATAGGCTCTTTTTTCGCTATCGTAATAGCCGTTGATCCTTCCTCTTAAGAGGATGCTTTTTGCGAAGTCATCTTTATTTTTTGATTCCTTTAGCTTTTCAAGCTGCATTTTAAGAACCTCTTCGCTGAGCTTATTTTTTGAGTATTATTGAGG
>JBAXJW010000340.1:0-1671 GCA_037137635.1 bacterium
AAAATCTTTAGAAAAATTCTTACGGATATTTCCAACTATTAAATCGTGGTTTTGATAGGTAGAAGCTGTCCCAGCAATAGGTTTTGCTACGACAAATTTCCCTCTTCCTCTCCCATGTTGATCTCGAAACTCTAAAAATGTATTTGTAGACTGAACTAATTTCTTGAGGTTTTTCATCGCGGCTTGGCGAGATATTTCATAGTAAAATTTAGATTTCAATTCACTAAAAGTTACAATTCGGTGGATAAGAACATAATTTAAAACTTCTTTGGATTTTTCAGGCAGGTAAAAGCTTGTCATGAGACAGCTGCCACATTTACTTTTTTTATTACCTTTTTTGTTGGGTAAATAATTTCAATTATAGCTTCGCCTCTTTTTAAATTTTTAAAAGTATTTGGCTCAATTGACCAAACTCTTTCTTCTTTTCTTTGAGGCATTCCAGTTGCTTGGAAAGGATTCCCTGCCAAAAAGCTTAAAAAACCTAACCCTTTTCCAGTTTTCTTTAGAAAAGACTCATCACCATAGTGTTTAGCCCAAGCCTCTGCATCCTGAGCGGAATTTTGAAGATGCACTATTTTACAGGCAGTATTTGTTAAAATTTGCTGTTTAAAATCAGGAGAAACGCAGTTCAAGTCGCTAAGAGTTTGAGTGGCAAATGTCATTGCGATTCTGCTTGATCGAGCGGTTTGAATTAAACTTTCCATACCTAAAAATGCAACTCCGTGGAGTTCATCCACAAAAGCATGGATAGAATCGTTGTACTTTGGCCGAATTCCAGTAGCGGCTCTTCTTTCACTTAGGTTGCTTAATTTTAAAAGTAGCAATCTTCCGACCAAACCAGACGACTCAAGATTTGAGAGCTTTTGAAGTCCTACGTACTGGAAAGCAGGTTCTTCCTGCCCAAGTTCATCAATATTTAGTTCTGGAAGATCATCTCTGCTTTCGAGGAAACTAATCCAAGGACTTGCAACAATATTTGATAAAACAGCAGCTAATCCAGAATGGTTTTGTCGATAATCTTTGACTTTCATCTCAAGAACGCTTGAAAAAATTCTTCTGATTTTTATGTCATCAACAGCAGTAATATTTTCTCTAAAAGGTTCAATATCGCTAGCCATCTGAGAAAGATCTGTAAAGCTTGGTTTTTCCCCGTAGTATTTTGCTAAAAGCAAATAGCCAGTCATGAGAGATCGCGCTAATTCGCGAAAATATGGCTGCTCGAATTTTTCCGCACAAGCAATAAAAAAATTGTTTATGACCTCATGAGTTTCACCAAGAAGTGGGTTGAAAGTGCAGTTTCCAACTGGAGAAGAGGAGAAAAGGATATACTTTTTATCACGTTTTATGTGTGAAATAAGATCCAAATCACCTTTTCCATCTACAATTAAAACGGATTTTTTCGCATTCACATCCTGCAAGATTAAAGTCCGAAGAGAGGTTGTTTTTCCTGATCCAGTCATGCCAACAAGTAGCATGTGCGATCGACGAACCTCTCCAGGTATAAAGACAGGAAGTTTTAAGAAGCCAGATGTTCTCCCAATAAAAACTCTATCTTGCTGATTTTTGCTCATTATAGTTCCCTGCATCGTTAATCAAAACAACTACATTCGAACCAGAATCAAGATAGATTTCATCGCGTCTGTCTTTCATTTCTTCTGTGTACAAATCGGC
>JBAXJW010000341.1:0-1665 GCA_037137635.1 bacterium
TCTATATCGAAACTGCTGGAGAAGATGGCAAGTCTCAGCTTTGGGGTTTTGATGGCAAAGATTTTTTAACAAGAGCTTAGATTATTGAGCATTCTTATGATTGCGCCCTGGCCAGCTTTCAGGATTTGACCAGAATTTATCCCCTCGATTTCCGTAATAACTCTTTAAGACAAGATCCATAACTTTTGAAGTTCTAGCACCGCTTTCTCCATTGCTGGGGCACGTTCCATTTCCGTTTAACTGGTTCACAATGGATTCAATCATTGGTTTTTGAATAGGTGATGGATTTGTTAAAGGGAATTTTTGAGTACTCGATAAAAATTTATTTTTCTTTAGTTTTATGGGTTGATTTCCAAAAGTCGATAACTCGATTTTTCCCTTAGATCCTTCGATAGTCATTAAGTCTTTGTTAAAGAAACTTGAAAAGTTCCAGGAGGCGAATCCCTCTGCTCCATTTGATATTTTAAAAGACATTCGTACACAGTCTTCTACTTGATAAGGAGATTTTCTGTTTTCAGCTTTTCCTTTTACCTCTAGAAGAGGACCGAAAAAGTAATCCATAATATCAAGAGTGTGGCAGCCAAGGTCTAAGAAAAGTCCGCCTCCAGAATGCTCAGCTTGAACCCTCCATGGTAGCTTCACTTTTTTGATGTGTCTGTGAAAAGGCTGAGAGTATTCGTATGAAATTTTTTTTATGTCACCAATCTCGTTAGAGGAGATAAGTTCTTTTACTTTTATAAATCTGGGAAGTGACCTTCGGTAATAGGCTACAAAAAGTGGAATGGATGCTTTTGTGAAAGCTTCTATCATTTGAAGGCATTCCGTATAGTTTCTTGCCATAGATTTTTCTACATACACTGGTTTTCGAAAGCGGCAGGCTTCTAAAGCAAGTTCAAGATGATTTCCTGGGGGAGTTGCAATATAAAGAGCGGTTATTTCTGGATTTTGGATAAGTTCTAAAGCTGAGTTTGTCCAGAAGGGAACATCGTGTCTTTTTGCGTAATCTT
The DNA here is from genome assembly GCA_037137635.1 of bacterium. Classification (GTDB taxonomy): domain Bacteria; phylum Bdellovibrionota; class UBA2428; order UBA2428; family UBA2428; genus CANIGN01. The sequence goes on from JBAXJW010000341.1 coordinate 1,008, forward strand.
TTGCTAAAGCTCCATTCCTACGCATCACTCCGATGAGTCGACTGTTTTTTATCTGGTTAAAAGCAGGGCCACTTTTGTGCTCGCAAACATCTCCACATCCCAAAATTCCCCAATTGATCATCATATATTCATACTACTTTCTTTTATTTTTTTTCTTTGAGGGCTTCATCTAACCGGTAAAGGCTCTGTCCAAATTTACAACTTACACCTCGCATGTCCCATCCGTCGAAGAGGGCACGGTTTTTAAATTCACTGCAGCTGAGGGGGCTAAAATATGTAAGAGGACTGTAGAAGTACCAGGAACCCACGATTAAACTTGCGAAAATAAGTTGGGAGATAAAAATTTTGTTTTTCGTTTTAAATTTTAGGCCTTCCATAATGTAGGGTATCCAGTGAGAAGCCATTCCAAAGGTAAAAATAAGAGGAATGAAGTAATTGTAGATGTACATGCCGCGAATAATTCGAGACATGCTCAACATATAGCCAATGTAGAGGATTGAGAGCACGAAGAGTTTGCGCTCGTCTTCAGCTTTAAATTGTAAATTTTTAAAAATTCCTTTCAATGAAAAAAACGAGATCGTGAGAAAGAGTCCAAGGAGGCCCATTGCCCAGCCAAAAGGATTTGAAATCATGTAGAGATAGGAAACATGTTCACCGC
>JBAXJW010000342.1:0-1655 GCA_037137635.1 bacterium
ATGCAATACCTTCCCATTCGCAAACATTACAAGCTGTTCCAGAGCCTCGAAGCTTTTTTAAAAGCGCCTCTTTTTTGCGTTTCTTATCATATTCGTTCCATCTTTTTCCTAGATACTTACGAATGAACAATGGAATCCTTTCAATATAGTTCATAGATGCAGAAGTATTACATGAGGATTATACATGAAGCCAGCCAATTTTTTGATGTTTGATAAAGCCTCTAATTTTTTGAAGTTCTTGGCCGGAGAATGTTCTATTTGGAGCACGAGGTGTCTATTTTGATTACAGTCGATTCATGGCAAAAATGGTGTGAATCGGTGTTCTGGGCTAACGAATTTCCTCAGTTTTCGATGGATTTTCGTGCTGGGGATGTCGTTTTTTGCAAGATCAACGAGGTGCTGCGTTTTTTTGAGTCTTTGCGATTGACTCGCCGGCGAGTGATTCTTGTGACGGGGCAGGGGGATTATCCTTGCGATGCATTCCGTCAAAAATACCTGCCTAAAAATGTTGTGCACTGGTTTGGAACAAATGTGACCCATGCGCATCCGCGAGTCACAGCGATTCCCCTAGGTTTGGGGTCACCGCTATCGCCTACCACGCTCACTGAGGAAGCGATCGTGACAAGGCGAGGAGATCACCTGCCCCGCGAAAAATGGCTCTACGTAAATTTCAGGCTCGAGACAAATCTCGCCGTACGTGGACCTGTCTTTGATCATTTTCGGAATAGTAGGTGCGACTGGATCACTTTTCAAGCGCCGCTAGATCGTGGAAGTAATTTCAATTTTTTGGATGAGATCATGCGCCATCGATTTGTTCTCTGTCCTCCAGGAAATGGTGTAGACACCCATAGGATGTGGGAGGCTTTGCTCGCGGGAGCTATCCCGGTCGTCTTGCGTTCCCAAGCGATAACGCCCTTCGAATCTTTGCCCATTCTTTTTGTGGACGACTATCGGGAGGTGACTCTGGAGTTACTCACGGAGGCATGGAATCGAATTCATGTGCCTGAAAAATTACCTGATATCATGTTGTCTGATTTCTGGAGGAGCCAAATCAGTCAGGCAAAGAAAAAACTCTGTGGCAATGAGCAGATGGGGCTTGCTGAGGGGTTGAGTGAGTCGGTGAGGTATGGGGTCGGAATGGTGGAGAGAAGGCTCGAGAAAGGTAAAAAGTGGAAAGTTAAAAGCATGAAAAAGTGAAGAGTCTTGAATCTTTTTGGGTCTTTGTGGCCAATTGGTAGTTGTGAGTTTCAAAATTCGCGACTTGAGAGAATCCCTGAAATTCTTTCGACTTCGGTTGGTTATTTTATTTATTGCGCGGAACTGTCATTTTTCGACAGTATTTAGCAAATGCAGACGTTAACTGAGTTGGTTTTGCTGAAAAACCGAAAAAGATGGTTCAGTAAAAGAGAAGCGGTTGATTGGGTTGGCAAGAGCGGGGCGGTGTTTGATGCTTTATTGAAAAGGGCGCTAGGCTCCGGAGAGGTTTTGCGAATCGCTCGGGGCTTGTATTGCCTGAAGAAAGATTTGCTGGGTTTCAAGTTGGATAGTTATGTTTTCGCGCCTGTGATTTGTTGGCCAAGCTATTTGAGTTTTGAGTCGGCGTTGTCATATCATGGCTGGATTCCGGAGGCGGTTTATTCTTACGCTTCAGCTTC
>JBAXJW010000343.1:0-1649 GCA_037137635.1 bacterium
TTGATTTGACCTGCAAGAGATATAAAGCGGCAATCAAAATTAACTTCTCGAGCTTTCCACTCCAAATAATGCGGATCAATAGGAATGCAGTGTCCCCCAACTCCGGGACCGGGGTAGAAGGGAAGTATGCCAAAGGGCTTTGTAAAGGAAGCGTCCAGAACATTCCATACGTTTAGATCCATACGATCACAAAGCATTGCAAGTTCATTTACGAGTGCAATGTTCACAGCGCGAAAAGTATTTTCAAAAACTTTTGCAAGTTCGGCGACGCGAGCGTCTGAAACGGAAATAACTTTTTCAATTGTTTGTTTGTAAAAAGCTTCTGCAATCTTGGCAGACGCTTCACCGACACCCCCTACAATTTTGCTTGTGTTTTTTGTTGTGTAACGTGCATTGCCAGGATCTACTCTTTCAGGACTGTGGCAAAGAAAAAAATCTGTGTTGAGTTTGAGTCCAGATTTTTTGAGACGAGTCAAAACAACTTCTTCAGTCGTACCCGGATAAGTTGTCGATTCTAAGCTGATTAGTTGTCCCGGCCGAATATGTTTTCCAATCTCTTCCGATACATTTTCAACATATTGTAAATCCGGAGTGAGATAAGTTGTAAGCGGGGTGGGAACGCATATTACTATTACATCTAGCTCTTTAACCACTTCAAAACTGGTAACTCCTCGAATGAGGCCTTTTTCAACAAGAGGTTTGAGTTCTTCGGTTTTAACATCTGTGATATAGCTTTCGCCCATATTCACTTTTGCGATTCGCTCAGGATTCATATCAATACCGACAACACTGAATCCCACTTTTGCTTTTTCTACAGCAAATGGAAGGCCTACGTAGCCCATTCCAATTACGCCAATTTTTGCTGTTTTCTTTTCAAATTTTTCTAATAGAACTTTTTCAGATGACATAGAAACCCTCTTTGAAATCTTCCATAACCAAGCTTAAAGGTCAAAAGAGTAAATAAGCCTCTTTTTTGTTAAATCAATAGCTAAGGGCTGGTCCCATACAAAAGACAATCTTGTTAGATGTTTCTAAATTCTTTAGACTCAAAAGCTTCACGTAGAGTTTGCGCTACAGTTTGAACTTGTTCGACCTTCATCGCTGGAAAAAACGGCAATGAAATTTCTCTGGAACAAAAATCGTCAGTTACGGGAAAGTCTTTTTCGTTAAGTTTATATTTATCCCTATAATAGGGCATGCGGTGTAATGGAGTGTAGTGAACCGAACAAGCAATACCTCTGTTTTTAAGATATTCTATGACAAAGGCCCTTTGTTCCATATTCTTTTTTATATTTTTAGTTGATTTCAAATAAACCGCCATAATATGAAGAGCCGTCTTTGATGTTTTAGTGATATTTTTCCAAGGTTTGTAAATTTCACACCATTCCGCCAGAGGAAGGAGTGCTTCTCTGTATGCTGAAAGTAAGAGATTGCGTTGTTCTGCTAAGCGATCTATCTTTTTAAGTTGTACGATTCCTAAAGCAGCGGCGATATCTGTTAAATTGTATTTGTAACCTCGTTCCGTAATCTCATAAAACCAAGAACCTCCTGAGGTGTAGCGCTTCCAAGCTTGACGATTCATGCCATGTAGGATTTTTTGTCTAACGCGCTCGACTTCGTATTCGCTTAGAGAGTCTCTGCATACGAGC
>JBAXJW010000344.1:0-1633 GCA_037137635.1 bacterium
CAGGAGCTTCTTGAACGACTTGCCCAGCCCCCACATTCATACTCACTGAATTTCCATCCGAAATAACCAAGTAATCATGAGGATGTCGCCTGTATTCTTCTTCGATAAACTCATCAAAAAAAGATTTTTTACCAACGACTCCTTCTTTATCTTTCAGAATAATATCGCCTTTAATAGCGTGGCTCATGATATCCACCACACTCGAAATTTCTCCTGTTTTTTCATTTTTAATGGGAGTAAGTCCCACATAGCCTTCCATTTTTCCATCGCCATTTTCGACGAAAATTGTTCGAGCTCCTTCAAGCGCATGCACTGCCCATCTCCTCGGAGTCAGTGAGCCACTTGTAGCACCTCCTACGCATTCTCCTTTTTTGCGACCAGCGAAAATTGCATGAAAAGCTCTGGGGCTTGGCTTAAAAAACAATTCCGTTCCTGCTTGATTTTTTAAGCGTAAAGTTGCTCGAGTCGCATCTTCATGAAGTTCATAAAAAAAGTATCGATTGGATTGTTCAAAGTGATTTCGAAAGTCCTTTTTTCCCTCTCTTACTTTTTCACTTTGTAAAGCCCACGCGTCCAACTCTTCTTTATGAGTATCGTCGAGATGGTTACGTATTGCTGACATCTCAATTCCTGCAGCATGAAGATCCTGTATCTTGGTTACAAGGCCAGGACTCATTCTTGGATCTGCTATTTTTTGAAATTCTTTCATGTTTTCAATCCCAGACTGATAAGACTTCACAAAGTCACGAAGAGTTTCGGAGTCAAAACTGAGATACTCCAACATCCGAGAAGGGATTTTAAATTTTTCGGCAATTCCAATTTTTTGAAAGTTTTTAAAATTTCCAAACTTTTCTAATTCAGTCGCAATAATATCTGCATCACCTGAGAAAAGTTTATCGCTCACTCTCTCATCATTCATTAAGTCATACGCAAGATCCCCAGACATAAAAGCCAATCTCTTACGCATATGATCTTCATTCTTTTTTAAAAGCAAAAGAGCTGTCCTGTTCATACCCATCTTTTGCTTGTATTCAGCCTTTGCGGATCTTGAAAGAGAAGCAAACTGCTCGGGCCTCAAGAAGCCTGCCACATCACGAATTCGCTCTTGCTCGATTTCAAAATTTTCAAATTCAGCAACAAATTTTTTGATCTCAATGTTTCTTTGTTCATCACTGAGTCCCAAAAGATATCCACTTCCTCGGGCAGCTTGAATTTTAATTCGATCAATAGCACCTAAACTTGCATCTCTTTTAATTTCTAGGCCAGTCCCTGAATGCTCCCCTTTAATGGAATAAATTTCTTTTTGCCAATCTGGATTTTTTTTCCAAGCCGCTTCAGCAAATTCAGGAATTTTTTCTGCAAGATCTTTTATTTGCTCAAAAAATCTATCAAAAACGGGATCAAAAACAATTTCTTCTTTTAAATAAAGCTTTAAGACTATTCGATATTCTTCAATTGCCGACGGATCGCTAAGAAAATCATTTAAGGTTTCAAAGCGAGCTGTAACAGCTTCAAGCTTTTCTAAAGATTGCGCATTCAGAAACGACGAAAAACCTAACGATAAAAGAAAAGAAATTCGGCGAATATAATGAAGCATTTTGGTTTTTGACATTTTTAAAGCAAAGATCAAACG
>JBAXJW010000345.1:0-1630 GCA_037137635.1 bacterium
ATGGGCGGGGAAGTAATCAAGGGCTAACGATAGAAGGTAATCCACTTCTTCGCCTGTCATTTGTGTTTGCTCAGGGTTGCCTGAGTCATCCAAGTCGGTTGTGCCCACAACAGTAAAATCTCCCCAAGGAATTCCAAATAAAACTCGGCCGTCTTTGGGGTGGGTCATCACCACCGCATGTTTGAGAGGGAGTCTTTCTTGGCTTACGACTAAGTGTGAACCACGAGTAGGGCGCAAAAGCTTTGCCGGAGCTTTTTTAGAATCACTCACTAATTTTGCAAGCAGAGCATCTGTCCAGGGGCCTGCTGCAGAGACAACGACGCGAGCTCGAATGTTTTTCTTTTCGCCACTGAGTTTGTCTTCGATTTCGATCGAGTGAAATTCCTTAAAAGATTTTGAAGCTTTTTCATTCCATGAAATGGCTGTGCATTCCGCGCGTGAGAGAGCTTTGGCTCCAAGAGTTTGCGCGTCCAAAATATTTACGAGAGTCAGAAGAGCGTCGTCTGTGGCTCCATCAAAATAGTGAATCGCTCCTGTGAGTCCTTCTTGTTTTAGGGCAGGCTCAAGAGAGAGAAGCTTTTGGGCTGAGAATTTTTTATGAATTTCTGGAACCTGAAAGTGAGCCAAGAAATCATAAAGCCATAGACCTATGTTCAACTTCCAGAGTGGAACTCGAGATGTTTTATAGGCTGGAAATAAAAAGGCGAGTGGCTTTGCGAGTTGGGGAGCGAGCTTCCACAAGAGTGCTCGTTCGAGTGTGCTTTCTTGCACAAGTTTGAATTCAAGATTTTCAAGATAGCGAACTCCGCCGTGAATAAGTTTTGAGGAGCGAGAACTTGTGCCCCACGCGTAATCGTGTTTCTCAACGACTAACACTTTGAGTCCGCGAGAAGCAGCGTCGCGAGCAATTCCCGCACCTGTAATGCCGCCACCAATGATTAAAATATCAAACGGATTTTTATCGATGAGAGACCAGGTTTGTGCACGTTCAGCAATGGAGTTCGAAGGAAAGCCTTGTGTTTGTGACATGAGCTTTCTTTATATAATAGCTTTGTATAATAGTAAGTTACGAATGAGGAATTACTTAACTTCTTTGTGAACAGTCACACGCTTGAGGTAAGGATTGTACTTACGAAGTTCCAACTTTTCAGTCGTGTTTTTTTTGTTTTTCTTAGTGAAATAGCGACTAGGAGTCTCGCCTAATTTGCGAGCTTCGGTGCATTCTAAGGTAACAACTATACGATCGTTTTTTCTAGCCACAGAGAGTAGATAGAAAAAGCTTGATGAGCTGTCAATTGAAAGAGTGAGAGGGTGGGCGCTTTAAGGACTGGAAAATAGTAAAAAAAAGAGGCACTTTGCCCCAGTAAAAGTAAAAATACAGACGCGTCGCGTAAGTTATTTATATATTCAGCAACTTAAGCATATTGCTCTCTTTTGGGCCTACGGCATAATCAAAGGTGAGACGTACCCCAAAGGGGTGCTTTTTCTTGAGGGAGAAAAAGTGTGTTTAAGGAGGATAGAAAAATGAATAAATTTGGAATGTTAGTAGTAGGGGGTCTTCTCTCACTCGGCGCTTTTGCAGCTGACGAAGGAGTGACTCTCGGTGGTTATGTGGACGCTGGATATGACA
>JBAXJW010000346.1:0-1622 GCA_037137635.1 bacterium
ATTTTTAAACGTTTAAAAAATGAATAATTCGTTAAGACCCATTCTTAACCTCTTATTCACAGATAATTAACCTTTCTCTTGTTTAGCTAAGATAAAATGAAATTATATGAAGAAATATGTAAATATTTTTTTGATTTTGCTTCTTCTCGTGATCGCTCATACCGCACGAGCAGACGGCCACGGAAAAGCTGTAATGGGAACTATTTTAGGAGGTGTTCTTATTGGTATAGGAGCCACTTCTCTTGCGACTGATACTGCAGAATGTCCTACTCCAAACCCTGTTGCATGCGCAAAGATCGCTCTTGATATTGCGGAAATCGTCGGTGGAGCAATGGCTATGTCTCAAAACAGCCAAGCCGCTGCTCAAACTGCACCCACAGGTGGACTCAATGGATTTCCTAAGTTGAATCTTCCGCCAGGAACACTTCCACCTGATATCAAAATTCCCAAACCAGGAGTTGTCTATTTCACTAAGAATCCTGATGGAACTCCCAATCCTCAATTACCCAGCAAAGACGACTTAAAACGCTTAATCCAATCTGGATTTATAAATGGAAACATTGCTCCCGACGGAACCACTCTTGACGACGCTCTTGCCAAACTCAACGACAACTACGATAAAGCCAAAGACGCAGTTAATGCCTACAATAACCAGCAAGCTCTTAACGGCGATGACCCTAACTCTGGGACACAAATAGCCAGTTCAAATGGACAAGGAAATACAAGCGACGACTATGTGGGCCTCAACAAAGGAAGCGGATTGGATTCAAATAACGATTCAAACAATAGTATTGGTATCGATGGAGTAGACGCAAATCGCTTTAGCCCTTCGCCCTCTAACGCCGACCTTGATGCTCTTAAGAAAAATCGCGGAGATTTCTCTCGAGTTAAAATAATTGGAATGAATACGGAAGACGAAACAGGTAAAGCCTTGAGCATCTTTGAACGTGTCAGCAGAGCTATTCGAGGAGAACGAAATCGCGACCTCACTCTTGCAAAGATTGAATGGGCACGTAAAGAGGCCTTCAATCAACAAAAAACTCCCACAAAGACAGCGCCCAAAATCAGTGCTTCAAACGATCTTAAATCTAACAGAACAGATATCCGCATTTAATCTTTTTAAATTTCTCAGTTAAACTAAAAGAGAAATGCATTCTTCAACAAATTTACGTTTTTTTTCTTTGCTTCTTGCATCCTGTTTGACGTTTCAATCACCACAACTTTTTGCAGCCAATGAAATTCAATCAAAATCCAGCAGCTCGCAAAGCTCTTCAACATCTTCTCAACCGGCATCTATTCCAGCAGGAGGAGGAAACGGAGCTCACAACAAAGCAAAGTCAGGTCAGATGATGGGCGGTCTTTTAATTGGAGCCGGTGCGATCACAACCGCAATCGGATATTCCACATGTCCATCATGTAACGGTTGGCTAATTGCTTTAGGAATTGCCGAAATGGGCGGAGGCTTAATTGCAATGTTACAAAATGGAAAAGCCGCTGCAGACACAGCCCCCAAAGGGTTAAATTTTGGAGGACTTACCACCGGAGGTCTTGGACTAGGCGGCCCACCCGGCCTACCTAACGGACTTCCAAATTTTGATGTTGAAAAGTGCACCCCCCCCATA
>JBAXJW010000347.1:0-1618 GCA_037137635.1 bacterium
TGATGATCCTATGCAGTCCGCAACTATTGGGCTCAATCTCGGATTATATTTTTCTAATACCGGTCGCAGGGTTTTAATATTAGAAACGGACTTGGTTCACAATTCTCTTGTGAGTTTAACGGGCGCCCCTCTTGATGGAGGAATAAGTGAATTATCTTTTCATGAAGGCGAAGTTAATATTTCTCCTTTTCAGTTTCAAAAGGGCTTAGATATTTTAACGGGTAACCCCGATCGAATGCCTAAGGAATTCAGATTAGCATCCCAAGAGTTTTTTAATTTATTAGGAGAACTTAAGGAGCAGTATGATTTTATTTTTATACACGCAAGATCTTGTTTGGAAGGTTCTGATGCAGCAGACCTTTCTCGCTATGCAGGTCTTAGTCTTGTAACTTGTGATTCGAAAACTATTAAGATTGATTTGTTACAGAACTTTGTTGGTGAGATGAGGGGGTTTTTGAGTAAGGAATCTATGTTCGTACTTGATGATCCTGAAGATTTACTTAAAGTTGGTCAAGGTGATGCTTCTAGGCCAAAAGTTTCGCCTGCGACCTTAAGGAAAAGTGCAGTGACTGCGGATGTAGATAAATCTACAAAAGCTGCTTGATTTTTTAAGGTGCCGTTTTATACTTAAACTTAATTATGATGCAAAAAAAGATCTTTTGTTTTGTTTTGTTTTTTCTTCAAATCAGTTCAGTATTTGGTCAAAGCTTACAAACTGGTCCATCAAATTATAATTACGGTGCTGGTTTAGGTTACGGTGGAGATTCTAATAGACCAGGTGGCCGCGGATATGGTTGGGGGCCAAAGCCTGTAGAATATGAGGGTGGAAATTATCCTGGTGCTATTATGATACCTATAAACGTCTGGGGAGCTACAAAGACTACGGGTCTTTTTAAAGTACCTAAAACAACAACACTTATTGAGTTGCTCTCTTTTGCTCAGGGTCCTGATAACAACGCAAAGTTAAGTAAGGTAAGAATTAAAAGAACCGCTGAGAAAGTTGAGAAAACTTTTACGGTGGATGTTGAGGAATTGATCGATAACCCTAATGCTCATGATATTCCACTTATGGCTAATGATATTGTTTACGTTGAGCCAAGAAAGCCTTTTTTGGATCCACAAGTAGTTACGACTGTTTCCGTTTTGGCAACTGTTGCAACTTTGATCTCAACAGTGTTTATCATCAGAGATAGATCAAAATAATTTTAAAGCTCCAATTTTCTTATCTCATCTAGAGGAACTGCTGGCACGAAATGTTCGCTTGCTCCATGCATGGAATCTGTAGTGGTGAGTGAATTCCAAATTGCTTCTTCTGTGGCTTCAATAGCTGCTAGGTAAAAAGGATCTATGTGGCGATCGTGAAGCGCTTTAAATGAATAATAAACAGAATCCCCAAAACGCTCAATCTTATTTGCTGTTGAAAAGGAAAGGATAATTTCTCCAGATCCGTTGGCAGCATAACTTCCAACTCGACCAATTCCTAAGCCCACTCGTTTCGACAAGCGATTGAGTTGATGAACAGTTAAAGGTGCATCTGTTCCAAGGACTGCAATGATGCTTCCGTAGTTTTCTCTTCTACGTTGATATTCTTTGAATTTGGAACAAAGCTTTCTTCCAA
>JBAXJW010000348.1:0-1611 GCA_037137635.1 bacterium
GATGAAGATGTTGAAGAGGTTTTAAAAGTCTCTCAGGAAAAAAGTATTCCTTTATTTATCCTGGGGAGCGGAACAAATCTTTTGATTTCAGATAAAGGTTTTGAGGGAATTGTTTTATGGATGGGCCCCAGAGCTGGTGAAAAAATTAATCAATCCATTAAAGTTCTAAAAGAAGATGCTCAAAGCGTTGTGATCAAAGTTCCTGCGCATTTCTCGAAAGCTCAGCTGCTCGATTTTTCTCTTCGAAAAAAATGGAGTGGATTAGAGTTTTCTGCAGGTATTCCGGGTTCTTTGGGTGGCGCTGTGTATATGAATGCGGGTACAAAATGGGGCAGCTACGGAGAGGTGATTGAGTGTGTTGACTTTGTCTCTGCAGCCAAAGGGCATTTTTCTCTGACATCAAAAGATATTGGGTTTCGTTATCGTGGCCATGGTGAAGGTTTGTTGGATGGGGCCACTCTTGTGAGCTCGGTTACTCTTAAGCTCAGCAAGACAAAGCCTTTTGAAAAGATACTTTCTACAGTGGATGAAATTTATTCTTATCGTGGGTTAAGGCAACCTCTTGAATTGCCAAATTGTGGAAGCGTTTTTAAAAATCCTGTGAATTCTGAAAAAGGTGCGGGTCGTTTGATTGAGGCTGCTCAGTTAAAAGGGTCAAGGGTTGGGGGCGCAGAGGTTTCTCTAAAACACGCAAATTTTATTTTAAATACGGGAAGCGCAAAGGCTCAGCACGTGCATTCTTTGATTCGTAAAATACAGAACAAGGTTTATGCTCAATTCAGCATAAACCTTGAACCAGAAGTTATCTTTTTAGGTAAGTTTTAATTACAGTATGTATAAACGTTCGCGGGCTTAAATGTAGTGAGTCTGATTCCAACATTATTCACAGGATCTTCCAAAGTTGATACATCGAAAGTGTAAGTTGTTCCAGCTTTCATCGTGAGTGATCCCAATAGACAGCTTTGTCTCATGCCGCCTACTCCAGCGTAGCTATTGTCTAAGTCTTGAACGAGCTTTTCTTTTTTATTGTTGATCTTCACGTTTAAAACTTCATGAGTTCTACTGTATCCAGCATAGGTTCCAGTCATTGTGACATAGTATTTAGCCTCTGAAGGAGCTGTGATTGTAAAAGTCTTAGAAGTTCCCACAGGATGAGCGTTTGTCCAAAGTGTTTGGAATCCAGAGTCGTATTTCTTACAAGCGCCAAAAGCTGCAAATGCCCAGTAGTGAGAATCCCAAGCAAACCACCAGTAATCACCGCAAAGAGAGTAACCATTTGCGCTCAAAGTACAGGATGTTGGTTTTGTTGTGGTCGCTGTGCAATATTTAGGAGGACGGTTTCCCATGAATGAATGGTTGTACCAGTTAATTTCAGGAGGGTTGTCGGGAGTGGCGGCTAAGGAACTTGTGTTGCTTGTTTTACTATTAACAGGAAGGCCTGTTACGGGGTCGATTTGAGAGGAAGCTTTGCTTCCGCCTTTTCCGCAGCTCGCAAGAACCGTAACAATGAGAGTCAAAATTATTGCAGTATTTGAGAACGATAAAAGGCTTTTAAGAGAATTTTTTTTCATTGAGCATTGTTGAGTGCAGTTCTTATGCCAGGATTTAATG
>JBAXJW010000349.1:0-1605 GCA_037137635.1 bacterium
TCAGCAGGGATGGAGCGTCTTTTAAGCCAATTCACAATTGCTCAATTAAATGAAAAATTAAAAGAGAAGTTTGAGGCTTTTTCAAATTTAGCAGCGATAGTTTTTCGAAGGGATTCGCGTTCTCGTGAATTGGAAGGTCTTGAATTACGAGATGTTGAATCAATAGGTGTCCTTCCGGATCTAGCAAAGATCGATGTCGATCAGGGAGAAATTGTTCAATTTCAGGTAAATTTTAAAGAAGGTCAAAAGGGTGGATTCTTTCTTGATCAGCGAAAAAACGTAGAATGGCTTCGAAATTTTTTAAAGCACTATCGTTTCGAAAATTCTTCACCAGAGGTTTTAGATGCGTTTTGTTACTGTGGTCAGTGGGGTTTGGGGGCGGCTCGAGAAATTCAAGGTTTAAATCTAAAGCCACGAGTCACTTTTGCAGATGCGTCTGAGAGTGCGCTTGATTCCGCTATCCAAAATGCTTCTCAATATAATATTGAAGCAGAAAAATTTAAAATGGACTTGGTAGAGGCAGATTGGCAATGGATCAATAAATTTGACGTTGTGATTTGTGATCCCGCGGCTTTGATTAAATCTAAAAAACATTATTTTGCGGGACGTAGAGCTTATCTCAAAGTTTTCACTCGTAGTTTAAAAGCCCTCAAGAAAAAAGGAATCTTTGTCTTTTCTTCTTGTTCTTTTCATTTGAGTAAAACGGATCTTGTGGAACTTTTAAAGGAAGCTCAAAGATCTTTGGGAGTTCAAGTCAGGATACTCCATGAGTTTTCGCTTCCTCCGGATCATCTCAGGTCTCCTGATTTTCCTGAAGGAGATTACTTGAAGGGCTTGATAGGAGTGATGGAATAGCTCCATACTAATAAGGTACGTGAAAAAAGAATTTTTAAATTTTACATTTGCTTTGAAAATAGCGGTCCTTTTAAGCTTGGGGGCGTGTGCTACAAAAGTAAAAAATCAGACGCCTAAAGAAGAAGGGCAATTAGCTTTTCGTGCAACATTTGGTTCATGCAACCATCAAGATGAAGATCAAAGTTATTGGGATAAAATCTTAGCAAAAAATCCTAACGTCTGGATTTGGTTGGGTGATGCGATCTATGCGGACACAAAAGATTTGGATCTTTTTAAATCCAAATACAACATGTTGTTGAATAATCCTCATTACAGCAAGTTTTCTTCACAAGTTCAGATCACGGGTACTTGGGATGATCATGATTTTGGAGAAAACGATGCAGGGTCGGATTATCCACTTAAGAATCAAAGCAGGGAATTGTTTTGGGATTTTATGGGTTTTCCTTCTTCGAGCGCTTTTCGAAAACAAGGGGGTATTTACAGAAGTGAAACGTGGTCGGTCGTTGGTCAAAGAGTAAAGCTTATTATTCTAGATGAAAGAACTTTCCGTGATCCTCTCAAAAAAGAAGGAGGATCCTATGAAGAGACGGATGGGGATATGTTGGGGGCTGAACAGTGGGCCTGGCTTGAAAAAGAAATAAAAGAGTCTGATGAGTTTTCTCTTTTGCTGATCGCTTCTGGAACACAAGTTTTAAACGATCGTCATTCCTATGAAAAATGGTCAAACTTTCCAAAGTCTCGCGAAAGACT
>JBAXJW010000350.1:0-1598 GCA_037137635.1 bacterium
TCTTGCCGCACAAACTACGGTTCCAACCGGCATATCAAAATCAACCGCATAAAAATGGGAATCGTAATGAGAAAAAGATCCTCCTCTACCTTGAAGAATCTTAAATCCCTGACCTTTTTCAAAAGGCAACGAATACGAATATGCATAATCGTAGGATTCATAAGTTATAAGTTCTTTTGGAAAGGGTTGTTCTAGTGATTGATAAATTTTTTGAATGAATTTTTTACGAAAAGCTCCATCATGAAGCCAAAAGGTATCTATATGCCTTCCATCTTCTACATGCCAAAATTCTTTTGGCTCACGAGAGGCTTCATATATTCTTCGACCCCATTTATAAGAAACTGCGGGATCCTTGTTTCCATGTATCACAACTAAAGGAAGAGGACTTAATTTAGCCAAGACATCTCTTGAATCATATTCACTCGAAACCGTGAGATAGGGAATCCATTGAAAAGGCCACGTCAACCAACTCTTAGACAAAACACTGCTCATCACACCTTTATAAGAATCAAATGAAGATTCTAAAAACAGAAGCTTCACCTTTGCTTTATCACTAAATCTGTAAACTGCCTGAGGTGCTACAGCTCCTCCTAGACTTTGACCTACGACAACAAGAGGAAGCGATGGATTCTGTTTTGAAATCCATTCTAAGACAGAAACTCCATCTTCAACAGTTGATTCACGAGTAACCTCATCTTTTGAATCATGAAAAGTAGATTGTCCATATCCTCGATAATCAAAAATAAAAAAATCTAACGCATATTTTCTAATCCAAAAAAGATTTAAAAAATGTGAACTTACATTACCGGCGTTTCCATGAAACAAAACAACAATTGCCTTTGGTTTTTTTTGCGAATTTTGTGAAAAATACCAACCGTGAATCTGTCCCTTTTGAGGCACCTGAATCCATGTGTCTTTAGGATTAATTTCTGCCATTTCAGGATTAAAAAGAAGACCCTTTGAAGGATAATAAAATAAAGAACTACAGGAGCTTAAAAACAACAAACACCCGAAGAAAATCAAACCCTTCATCTTTTTAGAAAAAATATCTAAGACCAAAAGACACCTCTCTAGAAAGATCATTAAGAGATACTTGCAATTGTGAGTCTATGTTTTTCGAAACTTTAAAATTGAAAGCAAAATCATGATTTAGACTCCATGCTTTTTCATAAATAAAATGATAGTAAACCTTCAAATCATATAAAAAAGAAAAGTTTTCAAACAGTGGCCTATAAACAATAAGTCGAGGTCCAACTGAATGCCGCTGCGAGCTTTTTTTCAATTCCGAAGAAGCCATAAACTCGTAATCACCTAATAGACTCAGTGAAATTTTAGAGAATAACTCAACGGTACCGCCCCCACCAATTCTCACAACTCCCGCAACACATCCTTCTTTTTGAATACAGTGATTTTTATCAGTGACTCTTTCGGCCCCAACTTTCAAAGCCCAAGAAAGAGGAACTTGATAGGAATGAGCAGGCGTAAGCGATTCGATATTAACAAAAGAAAAATTTATAAGACTCCCCTTTCTTAAATCGACAGAATATCTTCCTTTGAATGCAAAAACTTCTATACTTGTAAACGCAGGACTTCCGACC
>JBAXJW010000351.1:0-1588 GCA_037137635.1 bacterium
GCTTGGGGGCCTATAGCGCTCAGCCAAAGACCAAGGAGAGGAATTTTTTTGCTTAAAAGGAACAAGCGAGCCCGACTTTTGACAGGCCACTAAAGAAAACAAACCAAAAAACAAACAACTAACTTTTAATTTTTTAAGAAAAGAAAAAACATTCATTCCTTTGCCAAAGCAAAAGACGGGCCATTTTCAAAAGTCTTTCCTTGATAAGAATTTCTTTTTTCTAATTCATTTTCAAACCAATCAAAGAATTTAGTTTTATGCTTCACCCAATCAGGCGCGATCAGTTGTTCTTTTTCGGTCTCACCTGTGATTCGGTGAATTTCAACCTTGGGATCAAGGCGCTCCACCAATTTCAAAATAACTTCTCCATATTCGTGCATCGAATATAAAGTAAAAGGATTTTTCTCGTACATCACCCCGAGTTTTGTTCCCCGAATAATATGCAACATTTGCAATTTAACACCCGCGCTTCCCTGGTGTTGAGCAAGGTCCAAGGTCTCTACCATGTCTTGAAGCGACTCCTCAGGAAAACCCAATATGATGTGTGAAATCACAGGAATCCCCGCTTCACGCAATAATTTCATGGCCTGAATATATTCCGCAGTTCCTTCTTGGCGATTCACCCATTCCAAAGTGTTTTGATGAGCACTTTGCAAACCAAGCTCCACGGTAAAATAAGAACATTTTTTTTGAAATTCTTTTAAAACTTCGATGACTTCTAAATTTATGCAATCAGGACGAGTGGCAATACTCAGGCCCACAATTCGATCGTCGATCAACGCACTTTCATATCTTTGACGAAGAACTTCAGGCTTATCATATGTGTTAGTAAAGCTTTGAAAATAAACAATAAACTTTTGAGCCCCATAGCGCCTTTGCACAAAGGCCATGCCTTTTTTAATTTGATCTTTAATTTCTAAATTAGGATCTTGATTGGGAGAGAGCGATCCCTGCTGAGAGCAATAAGCACAACCACCATAGGCCTTCGTTCCATCACGATTGGGGCAAGTAAAGCCGGCATCGACGCCGATTTTGTAAACAATCTCTCCATAGCGATCAATCAGACGGTCTTTAAAATAATTCCATCTCGTGCGGACCTTTTGCATGGCCAATATATAAAGCACATCAAAAAGGAAATGTAATCAAAAACACTCCTTTAGGTTCGTAGTTGCTTTTTTTACCGGCCGCACTTCACTTTTTCAGTGGAGCAATGAATGCGAGATTTTACCTTGCCCATGCAGGCTTTGACAGCTTCAACGCGCGCTCTTGTTTCATTCACGTCCGTTGCATCAAACAATCCATCAAAAGGAGTTTCGATAAAGCACGTGACTTTACCTTCAGAATTTCCTTCTAATTTCTGAACTCGACTTTCAAGATCGATTACATTTTCTTGAAGAGCTCTGATTTTTTGTCTGAGTTCAGCAGTACTCATCTCGCGATCTTCAACGAGTTCAATTTTAGATTTAGCCGCCCAAGAGGGAGCCATCACAATCATTGAAAACAAAAAGCCAAGGTTTAAAACTCGTTTCACCATTTATATTTAAGTCTATAGCGGACTTTTGAGCAAATCTCTTAATTTTCCTGGCAT
>JBAXJW010000352.1:0-1582 GCA_037137635.1 bacterium
GCAGAAACAAGATTTAAGGTTGAGGTGTAACTCTTATGGATAAAATTCTTGAGCTCAAAGGGGTTCACCATTCTTACCTGATGAGCTCTGGTCAGCGTATTCGCGCACTTCAAAACATCGACCTCTCTCTTGTTCCCGATGAAATCCTTGTACTTTTAGGACCCTCAGGATCTGGAAAATCCACATGCCTTAGAATTTTAGCGGGTCTTACTCAACCCACTCAAGGTAACGTTCTACTTCACGGTCGCCCTCTTGATACGACGAATCCAGAAGTTTCTATTGTCTTTCAAAACAATGCACTCCTCCCTTGGCTAAGCGTATCTGAAAATATCGCTCTTGGAATTCGATCATTAGGTCTCTCAGAAGTGGATGTTGCTGAGCGAATCAAAAAAGTGATCGATCTCGTGGGTTTAGAAGGCTTCGAAGAAGCTTATCCTCGTGAACTCTCGGGTGGAATGAAACAACGCGTGGGATTGGCTCGCGCACTTGCGATGGAAAGATCCGTACTTTGCTTGGACGAAGCTTTTAGTGCGCTTGATGTCTTAACAGCTGAAGGATTACGCAGAGAACTTCTCAAGCTTTGGTTGAGTAAAAAAACAAAACTTCAAAGCATTATTCTTGTCACTCACAACGTACAAGAAGCGGTGTCTCTTGGAAGTCGAATTCTTGTGTTAGCAACAAACCCCGGTACTTTTAAATTATCCATCAAGAATGATCTTCCTTATCCACGTGATGAAAAATCTGCCGCCTTTAAAGCTGTGGTCGACGACATTCATGATGTTCTCACAGAAACCATCATCCCAGACACTCCTGAGTGGACGCCTCCCACACTTATTCACTCCACTATCGAATCTATTCCTGCTGTTCAAGTAAACGAAGCGATCAGCTTATTGGAATTGATTGCCGAGCAAGGCGGGCGCGTGAAAGGCTTTGACCTAGCTTCTCGCTTGAGCTGCGATTATTTACACGTATTACTGATGGCCAAAGCCACAGAACTTTTTGATCTCGTAGATACTCCTCGAAATGATATTTTGCTGACAGATCTTGGAAGGCGTTTCATCAAGGGCGACATCAATGAACGAAAAAAAATGCTGAATGCTCAGATGCGAACACTTCGTATCGCTCAACTTTTTAAAGATAAAATCGAATCCGCCAATGAAAAGAAGCTTCTTTGGAAGGATGCTCTCCCCTGGATGCAAGAACTTTTACCGAACGAAAAGAACGAAGAAGTCCTTGATACTTTGATTCAATGGGGTCGTTATTCTGAAATTTTTGGATATAATGACGACACAGGAGAGATCTATCTTGACCAATGGATTTAACGATATAACTAATGAAAAAATAGTTTTCTTTGATAGCTACTGCGTTCTTTGTAATCGATTTTTAACGTGGGCCATCCATCACGATCCTGAAAAAAAGCTTTTCATCTCTCCCTTGGATTCTATTCTTGCCCAAAAACTAAGAAAACATTTTCCTGAATTGAAAAGCATAGATTCTGTCTTGTATTTCGATGGCCAAAAAGCTTACTCAAGAGGAAAAGCTGTTCGAAAAATTATTCAAGATCTACAAACATCAGAAACAT
>JBAXJW010000353.1:0-1582 GCA_037137635.1 bacterium
ATCCGCTATCGATTCTCCTAACAGCTACAGTCCAAGCCGCTTCCAAGAGTCTTAGCTCCCATGAAAAAACAGCTGACTCTCTTCTAAAAAATAACAACTGGAATAACGAATCACTTGCGCAAAACATGACAAGCTCTCGAAAAAATATTGGACTAGAAAACACCCTTTCCAAACTCGAAGCTCATAACGGAAAAGATTACGAAGGCCTTAAAGACTCCGTTCGCAATTTCTTTAAGCCCACTGATCAAAACCTTTTGTTACTCAGCGAAAAACTTCCTCAAATGGCTTCAGGCACAGGCGCCTACAAAGACAGGCCTGCAGTGAACGAAGCTGAACTCAAAAGTTCGGTCATTTATTGCCAAGAAAAATCAAGCCCTAAAGGAAATGAGCGAACATGGTATAGAATTGCGCAAAACGGAAAAGTATTTCGCTTTCAAAAAAAATTGTTTGGAAGCAAATGGGTAGAAGCTCCCGAATTTACTCCTCCAACAGGACCCGCTTCACCTACGAGCATTCTTTTTAGAGAATTTATTTTCAAAGATCTCAATTACACACCGCAAGCACTTAAAAAAGAAACTTTCTAATTCTGGCTTTTTAAGACCTATTAAGGAGTCGACCTGTTCATCTTAAATTAATCCAGTCCGCTAGCTCTTGATGCAGGTGGGGTATTGGCTCAAAAGCAATAGACTTTCACTTAAGCATTCACAAGAGCAGAACAAAAAATAGGAGGTTCTTTCATGTTCAAAATTTCAAAAGCCCTTACAGTGGCAGCATTCAGTTCAAGTGTAGCGTTCGCAGGTTTTGTTGACGCAGGTAAAGCAGCGGGCGAAAACACACGCGTTGCAGCGATCAACCTCAATAAAACTCTTGGAGTTTCTAAAGGTGGAGCGCTTCACAACACAGGTGACACTGCTGTTGCGATCTTGGACAAAGAAGGCAAGCTTATCCAAGTTATCTTCTCTGGAACAAAAGCAAAAACTCTCTGGAATGCAAGCGTTGAAAAAGCAAAAGCTCTTCAAGAAGCGGGCATTAATGCAACAAGTGGCGTAAGCGAAGATGTTACAAACCAAGCTTTCGATTACACAGAAAAAGGTGTGGCAATCACTGGCGGAGCTGCAAAATATGCAGTGAAGATGTCTCTTGGCTCGCTTGAGAAATTAGGCAGCGGCACAAAAGTAGGCGAGTACACACTCGTTCCCTTGGGCGCGCACTCAGCAAAAGCTGCAAACTGTGCTGTGAACTACGTCTTGGACGATGCTCACACTGTTGTTTCAATCAGCAAGAGTCTTGTGTCTGAATCACACAATCTCATCCGCTCTATTTTGAAACTTTCAGCTTCAGGAGCAAAAGATGCGACTGTAGGTATTGGCAAAACAGCACTCAACGCTCCTATTCAAGTTGTGAATTCACTTAGCAAAATCACAAGCTTCTTTGGGTTTGAGTACGAAATTCCAACAATCAAATAACAATCAAATAATTTAAAAATTATTTGATTAAAAAAAGGGTGGTGGATTTAAGATCCACCGCCCTTTTATATTTTTATTCAATTTTTACTTTTAAAAAGTAAAGGCTAAAGAACTAT
>JBAXJW010000354.1:0-1582 GCA_037137635.1 bacterium
AAGGCGTTGTGGCTGGTTTGACGCCGTATTAGTTCGTCAAGCAGTCAAGATTTGTGGCATCACCGGCATCGCACTGACTAAACTTGATATCCTTGATGGTTTTGAAACCATTAAAATCGATCGTGTAGAAGAGTTCGACATTACACTAATGTCAGATCGTCTCAAAGCATCAAGTACACATTTCGTGGATGAAATTTTTTTACCCAAAGACCCCAAAGAATTGTTCATTGCGGTCAATGAATTTGCATATCATGTTTCGTCAGAGAAGAAAAATATGACATCTGCATGTTTCTGGATAGAATGGATTATTGAATTTGATTTGATTTGTAAGAACCGAAAGGAGCCGGTGTTTTGTGAACGACGAAAATACAATGTGGAGAACAAATACCAGAAAGATATTATTTGGATGTTTTGGGATGTAATGGTTCATTATGGAAAACAAATGGGTCCATTCATTGATAATATCATGACATCATTAATAACATTATTTTGTATTAAATACACCACAGGTGCCTGTAAAAAGAGAAAATATTTATTGTATTTCGCTGTGGAATTATTGACAGAACCTGTTCCCACTAATGTTGAATTAATTTCTGACAAGGCTATGATAGAAGTTGTCACAGAAAAAATTCATCAAATATACAAACAAATTAAAAAGAATGAACACAGTCCGAATACAGACTATTTGTTTAAAAATTTGAATTCGCAGAATAGTTTCGCCCAGTCAGTTAAGAAATTGGAGATGTTGCAAAGTATGGATTTTGTACCTAAATTGGAGGGATAGTTAGGTCAATGCGTTTTTGAGCAATCGTAAGATATTCGGCATTTAATTCGATGCCGATAAAATTGCGACCAGTCTGTTTGCATGCAACTCCGGTTGTTCCACTACCCATGAAGGGATCTAGAACAGTTGCTCCTTTTTTACTGAAGATTTGTATCAAATGTTCCATGAGTTTCACGGGTTTTACGGTAGGATGTGTATTGCTCTCTCCCTTTTCACCCTTTTTAGGTTTATTAATCAAGAAATTCTTGTCATATACTTCGTGAAATTCTTCGGTAGTTACAATGTTCGCAGGTACCTTTGTGCTATCAATACCAACCTTGTGTGAGAAATCGATGAGACCGGTCTTAAAATTCAATTCGTTTTTGACAAAAGTGTCTTGTATCGGTTTCATGGCCACACAGATTGGTTCGCAACACGATTTAAGCATAGGGGTTTTGAAATCTTTATATTCTTCTTTGAGAGCGACCTTCTCCTCTTCGGATATTTTTAATTTTTCTATGAGATGACTTACACTCATACCTTTGGGCATACTATGACTGTATATCCAATTTATCATGTCGCGTACTTCGAACCCTGCGATTTCACAGGCCATGGCAATCGCATGATAGAGTCGAGGCGACGAGAAGGAGAGGAAATAGGCGCCTGGTTTCATTTTTTGAAATAGTAGTCGAGAAACTTTCAGATAAAAATCGAAGAGATTTTTCACCTGTTTTTTATCGAATTTCATTCCTTTGGGAAGATGTTTGATGTGGCTGTTGGGTTCAGATGCAGAAACTGCCTTTGCACTCCATTTATTAT
>JBAXJW010000355.1:0-1579 GCA_037137635.1 bacterium
CATCGCGCATAAAGAGTGATATCTGGATAAGCCTTACTAGAGTCAGAATTGAAGTTGTTGAGTGGCGAAGCCGTGTGAACGTTGACAACATCATTCCGATCAAGACGAGGCCTCCATCCTGCAAAGACATAACCGGCTTTTGTTGGATCAGCTGGAATATTCTGTAGAAGTTCACCCGTGGTGTAACTGGTGTTTATGCGATTGCCATCGACGTCAACAATGCTTCCTCCTTGAAAGTCCCAAATGACTTGATGAGTTTGAGGTTGCCAACGGGCATAGAAAACTACCTTTCCATCTTGCATCACAAAGGATGGGCAAGTACCTGAGAAACCAATTGAGCAGTCCTTCGTGCCTGCTACAGGTGCAGGCGTGGAGAACCAGTCGGTAAAAGAATACCCCTCCCTTCTCGGTGGCGTCGGCGGAAAGACCAGGTCGTTGTCTTGTGCATAGAACTCCCCCTCTAAGTCAGTTGTTGATGAACCTCCAACAGCATCTACGGTTCCACCATTTCCATCCCATGTGATGCCAATTGGATCTGCTTGTGCTTTTGAAATCATGCTCGGCACTACTACGTTTGGGATGAATGTCATCAGCGCTGCAATCAGGGCGACTGGAAGTAGGCGCGCTGAGATCATTTTTAGGCGTCTTTCATAGGTTTTAAAGTCTTTAGCCAATTCCCACCCCTACCGTTATGAACAGAACCCTTATCCGAAGTTTAGAATAGTATTCCATATTTAGAATATTAGTCAATTCATGGTCTTTCCGACCACATGTCGCGCCTTTCACCAGAGGTGCCCCTGGGTTCTACAGTTGGGCCATGGCGAAGGAGCAGCAGGCGGCGACCGGTAATCGGCAGTCTGCTTATAGCGCCCGCAATAGGGCAAGGCTTATCAAGGATGCCCAGGAAATTCTGGGCGAGATTGGGCCTTCAGCGACGATTGAACAGATAGCTGCCCATGCTGAAGTTTCTATTCAAACTATCTACAACTATTTTGAGAGCAAAGATCAACTATTTCTCAAGGCGATGCGTGAGATGTGGGAGGGCTTTCTCCTGTGGTCTCGGGAAGGAGCATCACCTGGTGACCGATTTGAAATGTTGCAGGATGTGGGCAGAAAACTTCTCTGGGCGAGAAAGACACATCCCTTTTTCGCAAAAATTCTTCATAACACTTTGACCGAGATACCTGATTTCTTTATTAAGGCAGATGAAGGTGTTGGTAAAGAGGTATACAGAGAGATGGCTGCGAGCGGGCTTATCAAAGAAGATAATTTTGATCAGAGGTGGACTTTGTGGACGAGCATAGTTACGGGATTACTAGTCGCAGTACATGTAACAGAAGAACTCTCCCCCGCTGAAGCTGAGGAAGCTTACAGAATTGGTTTATCAGTCTGGGGCGTGAGCGAAGCAAAGGCCAAGAAAATCATGTCACGCGCGCTTGTATTTCCACCCGTTACAGAGTAGTTTTTTTGAAGATTAATAATTGATCAAGGGTTGCACCTGTAGAAGTCCACGGAAAAGAGCGCCGGGGTTCGAGTCCCTCACAACCCACTTACGCGTATGCGACAGTAAATAATTAGG
>JBAXJW010000356.1:0-1570 GCA_037137635.1 bacterium
AGATATCCCTGTTTTTCAAGCTTCTCGGCGTAGGTGCGCATGGCGCTTAGAAAAAAAATGATCTTATGCTTGTGAAAGCAAAAGTAATTGCAGAGTTCTTCGTCTTCACGCATGAAAATAATAGTTTTTTCTTTGTCTATTTTATTCGAAAGGTATTTTTTGGGATCAAAGAGCTGGTTGCCAAGTATGATAAATGCGTTCATGAGTTTTTCATCTCTGAAATGCGTTTCCACAGTTCAATGTTTTCTTTAGAAAGATTTGTGAGGATAAAATCTGAGGCGAGAGTGCCAACGGATATCATTGATCCTAATTCGTTAAGTCTTGAGGTGTTGATCTGGGAAGATTCTTTTAAAGAATTTTTGAGTGCTAAGAAGTTTTTTTCTGCTTTTTTGATGAGAATACTCTCTCTTTTTGAGAGAACGTTCCGAATAACTTCTAAAACATTGGGGTTGGCTGAATAGGATTTAGTTTTTTGATCCACCTTGTTTTGAATGATGAGTTTATGTTTCAGAAGCTCCTTAAGGGCGGGGCTAACAAGGGCTTTTGAAACTTTGAGGGATCGAGTTAGGTCAGCTCCGCTGAGAGGTTTTTGACTCAAGAATACATGCGTCCAAATTTGCCCATGAATACGTCTAAATCCCCA
The DNA here is from genome assembly GCA_037137635.1 of bacterium. Classification (GTDB taxonomy): domain Bacteria; phylum Bdellovibrionota; class UBA2428; order UBA2428; family UBA2428; genus CANIGN01. The sequence continues at coordinate 644 of JBAXJW010000356.1, forward strand.
GTAGCGAATGAAATCTCCAACTGTATTGGCAAGATTTATTAAATCTTTGTTAGTTTGAGGGGCCCTTGTGGTCGGCATATTGTTCATGGTAGTATGAACAATAAGTAGGAGCAATGGTTTAAGTACCTTAATAAAAATTTTATGATTAAATACCCTCTCGAATTCAATTCTAAAACTATAGCCCGTGAAGGAACTTCTGGAACATGGAGTTCGGAATCAGGCCCGCACATATCTCATTGCTCAGTTCCTGTGGAATTCTTGGGTTCTGGGGGCGCGCTTAGCCCCGAAGACCTTTTTAATCATGCATTGACGAATTGTTTTGTTGCTACTTTTAAAGTTTATGCAGAGAATTCAAAGCTAAGCTTTGCGTCTGTTGCTGTTCAATCAAAGCTTATAGTGGATCTGGATGAAAACAAAAAACCCGTTATGAAATCAATACACATGGACATTAAAATTTTTGATCCTTCAAACTCCGATAGAGCTTTAATTCTCGCAAGGAAAGCTTCAGAGTCTGGTTTCATATTGAATTCCGTTAAAACTCAAAAACATTTCAACTTTCAAGTTTTAGCTGCCGGTACAGAAGGAGAAGCAGAATGAGCGCTGAAATGAGCACTGAAATGAGCACTGAAAAAAAAATTGTCGTATTAACAGGTGGAACTGGCTTTATTGGATCTGCTTTAACAATTGAGCTTCTTAAAAAAGGATATCGTGTTCGAATCTTAACTCGAGATGCTTCGCGCTTTGAAAAAAATAAGGACTTACCTGTCGAATATTTTTCCTGGAATCCTGTTCTTGAGGAAGCTCCTTTGGAAGCCTTGAAGGATGCCTGGGGAGTGATTCATCTAGCGGGTGAGCCTGTAGCGGGTTCTCGGTGGAATGCTTCACGAAAAAAAGCAATTCTAGAATCACGATCTCTTGGGACTAGAA
>JBAXJW010000357.1:0-1562 GCA_037137635.1 bacterium
AACCTAAACCTTCGCCCACAATCGATTCAAGAAAAAGAAGAATCTAACGAACTGTATAATCACCTGAGAAAAGAAGGCGCTATCGAACAAGATGACCGCAGCCAAACACCTAGCTGGGCAAAAGCATTTCTAGACGCTTCATCTTAAAAAGGCTCTGAGATCTTTATTTTCTTTGTTCCTCGAATTTTTCCAGAAATCCAAAAGTCGCCTCCAGAAATAAAAACAATATGAATAGCCCAATCAACATGCGAGATGGAAACACTTTCCCATCCGACAATATAGGCCACTGGCTCTGGCGCACCCTTGAAGTGAATCGCTTTTTTTGCAAATGCTTTAAAAATATATGAATCAGGATTTTGAAATACAAGTCCAGAGATTCCATACATTTTGGGATGATCGGAATACTGAATGTCCCAAAGATTTCCAGTAAACTTAGACCACATGCCATTCCACCTATAAGCAGGAGCGGCTGCTGAATCGTCTTTATCGTATCCAATTCGAATATCTTTTAAGAGCGCTCCAACTAAATAAAACTCATCCTTATAGTCGACATAATCAAGTGAGGAAGAATCCTCTATATATCGAGGTCTATTCAAATAATTTTGAACTTGATCCAAAAGTGACTCGCGCGCATTTGAAAGAAAGTCCCTACAGCTTCGAATAAAATGCCGAGGCCCTGCAACTCCCAAAAGAGGATTCAATAAAACCCCCACTAAGAAAAGCCTCAAACAAAAACCTACCCTCATAAACAAGGTGAATAGAGCAACTTAAAAGAACGCTGACAAGTATACTCAGGGCGATAAAGCCCTTTAAAATTCTTTACACTAACCTCCTCCTCAACGAAGAAAATACAAATAAAATTCGAATAGAGATAAATCTTGAAAACAGACTCAAAGAGCGCAAAACTCTAAATCTAATATGACAAGCGCAGTTGATTCCCTCTTAGAATTTTTACGTTTTCCGTCTATTTCTACAGATCCTAAAAATAACTCGGACGTTCGCGCCTGCTCTGATTGGCTCATGAAAACACTCAGCGGAATGGGACTCAGTACTGAGCGCTACGAAACGCCCGGACATCCCGTAGTCGTTGCAAAAAACGTACATCAAAAAGGTAAAAAAAATATCTTGATTTATGGTCACTACGACGTTCAACCAGTTGACCCTGTAAATCTTTGGACGACCCCTCCCTTTGAACCCAGCATCCGAAACAAAATTATTTACGCTCGCGGATCGGCCGACAACAAAGGACAAATGCTTGCTCACGTCATGGGCGTCAAAGCAACCCTTGAAAATCACAAAGAACTTCCCGTGAATCTTACTTTTTTATTCGAAGGCGAAGAAGAAATCGGCAGCCCCAACCTCCGTCCCTTTCTTGAAAAACACAAAGCTGAATTACCCGCAGATTTAATTGTTATTTCTGATACGGGAATGGTTGGCCCCGGCATTCCCACGCTGACTTACAGTCTTCGAGGAATTGCTTGTTTAGAAGTTCTCATCAAAGGCCCACAAATGGATTTACATTCCGGAGTTTTTGGAGGCGCGGTCATGAACCCTCTTCTTGC
>JBAXJW010000358.1:0-1556 GCA_037137635.1 bacterium
ACCTTTGTCTTTCAAGACCTGAATAATCTGACAGTTTTTTTGTCAAAAATCCAAAAACCACACTGTTTTCTGATTTAGATTCACAGAAAGCTCGAGCGATATGACAACCTGTAAAGCTTGATACCCCTGTGATAACGACCTTCACCTCAAAGTTCCTTCATCGATAAAAGTTTTTGATCTTTTGGCGAACAAATTGCCTTACTTCTTAAAGGCCATTCAATATTTAAACCTGGATCATTCCATAAGATTCCAGATTCTGAAGATGGGTTATAAGCACGACTACACTTATAAGACAAAACAGTAGAATCTTCTAAAGCTTGAAATCCATGAGCAAAGCCATCAGGTATGTACAAAGCTAATCCATTATTAAAAGAGAGCTCCAAAGAATAGCTCTTACCAAAAGTTTTAGATCCTTTTCTTAAGTCAACTGCAACATCAAATGCCCGACCAGCTAAAACTCGAACTAACTTTATTTGTGCAAATGGATCTTTTTGAAAATGAAGTCCCCTGACAACACCCTTATGTGAAAACGAAACATTGTCTTGGACCCACGAAGCACATAAATTCTTTTCTTTAAAAAGTGATTCTTTATAAGCTTCTAAAAAAAAACCTCTTTCATCATCGAATAATTTGGATTTTAAAACAAAAACTCCATCAAGAGGTGTTGATAGTATTTCCATAAGGCTAAAATTCCAACGACCTTAAATAATCTGCGTAATTTGTCTTACCAAGCTTATCGGCTTTTGATAAAACTTGAGCTTTAGAAATCCATTTGTTTCGATAGGCAATCTCTTCTAGACAAGCGACTTTTAGGCTCTGTCTTCTTTCAATAACAGCAATATAGTCTGAAGCATCAAGAAGACTGTCAAAAGTTCCCATATCAAGCCAAGCATAACCTCTACCCAACGAAAGCACATTCAAGCTTCCTTCATTCAAATAAAACTTATTGAGATCTGTAATCTCTAATTCTCCTCTCGGAGATGGTTTTAATTGAGATGCAATCTCTGGAGCACGCGAATCGTAAAAATAAATTCCAGGAATAGCATATTTTGAAATAGGTGTTTTAGGCTTTTCTTCGATGCGAATTGCCTTTCCAGATTTATCAAAAACAACAACTCCATACCTTTCAGGGTCAGAAACAACATAGGCAAAGATACAAGCACCTTTAGTAACTTTAGAGGCCTGAACAAGTCGATCTTCTAGTTGCGCACCGTAAAGAACGTTGTCACCTAAAACTAAACACGAAGGTTGTCCGTCCAAAAAATCTTTTGCCAAAACAAAAGCTTGGGCAATCCCTTCTGGCCTTTCTTGGACTTTATACTGAATTTTCATTCCCCAATCTGAACCATTACCTAACAACAATTCAAATCGAGAAATATCTTGCGGAGTAGAAATTAATAAAACTTCTCTAATACCAGCGAGCATTAATAAACTCAGGGGATAATAAACCATGGGCTTATCGTAAACTGGCAACAATTGCTTACTTATTGCCATTGTTGCGGGATACAAACGGGTTCCACTGCCACCTGCTAATAATATACCCTTCATAAAACCTA
>JBAXJW010000359.1:0-1551 GCA_037137635.1 bacterium
CGCTTCCTCCGTTGGATGGATCGAGGATTTTGCAAGGAATTTTGCCAAGAAACTTGGCTTTAAAGTTTGACCGTTTTGCAAATTCAGAAATGGCTTTTTGGTTTTTCCTTTTAATGATGGCAACAGGTTTTTTGAGAGTGATAAGTCTTCCCGCTTTTTTTATTATTCAGGCACTCGAGAAGTTATTTTTTTAGTTTGTAAAAAACATTATAAATAATAGTGCAGATAGAGATAGGCTTCATCTGCCCAACTTGTTTCGGGCGAACTTTTTTGAACCCTTGCCCACACTGTTTGAATTTCAAAGTGGGGTCGAGGGAAAAACTGTAGTCCCAATCCAATCTTATTTTCTTGAGACGTTTCGTCGTTCCCGGTGTTTCTATTATGCCAATCGGGTCTGTTGAGTTCGAGATTTAAAAAGGGGATGAGTCCTTTATGGATTTCAAAGGCAATTTTTGAATAGAAGCTCACCCCTTGGAGTTTGTTGTCTACTTCTTTATTCTCAATAAAATTTGCTTCGAGGAGAGAATAGAATTTTTTTGTAAATCCTAGCATCGCAAATGCACCGTAATGTGTTCTTTCGTGATCTGTAGAAGCTGCGATTCCCTGAGAAAGTCCAGCTTTATAATGATTTGAAAAATTATAAGCAAGATTTTGGTAGATTCCTCGATCAACGTTTGAAGTGTAAGGGTCGTTTGTGGGAGTAAAACCAGTTACCCAATAATTCCAGGTTTCATTCGCCCAGCTAAATTCAGCGGAATAGGAGGTGTTGAGAGGCTCTGCTCCAATGGATTCTTTGTTGGCACTTGTATGCTCAGAAATATTCAGACCACTCACAGGTTGAAATTTTCCGACTCTTAAAAAGTGTTCTTTGTCGATTGAGGCCATCAGGTAGTATTTACAAAATCAAACTTTCCTGCTTCGTTTTCATTCTCTACGCGACCGACAGTTGCGTGGGCTCGAATTGTCCCCAGGATGACTCCCGCTTCGACATCTCCTTGCATGTATTGCCACTTATCATCGCTGTAGTCTTTGCTTTTGACGTGCAGACGTAAGCCTCTTAGGTCTCCTCCGATTGCTGAAATCCAGGAAGGCATTTTTTTGGGATCAATCGCACCATGAAGAAGATTCCCTTCACCCTTGTAACTCCAAGTGCTTAAAGCGTCCTGGGAAATTTCTCTTCCATATTGAGTGAGCGCACCTCCACCAGTGGGAGAAACATGGCAGGTCATGCAATTTGTGTAGCCATGTCTAATAAAATCCGGGTAGCTCCATGCTTTTTCACAGAGTGAAACGAGGATCATAAAAAGGAAAAGCTTAAAAGCGCGTAAGTTTTTCATTCATTTTCAAACTAACATTCAAATTTCTTTGTGAAAGATTTTCAAAACATGAAGAGCGGGGGATTTTGGGACACTCCTTGTTTTTTGTTTATTTTCTGAGAATGCGTTATCTCACACTCCAAAGAAACTGAGATTCCTTTTTTCGAATGAGAAAATCATGTGCCTCAATTCCTAGGTCCATATTGGCAGGATAGACTTTAAGGCCAAAAGCTTT
>JBAXJW010000360.1:0-1523 GCA_037137635.1 bacterium
ATTTAGAAGAGATGTCCAATTCGGAAGCCGCTCAACCCACCCACTCACACGATGGTTGCCCACTTTTTTTATCGCTTGTCCCTGCAGGCTTTCCGAGTCCCGCAGACGAATACCTTGATCGTGATATCAAGCTCGATGATTTGTTAATCAAAAACAAAAGTTCTACATTTTTTATCCGGGTAACCGGACACAGCATGAAAGATGCCGGCATTCTCAATGACGATCTCCTCATCATCGATCGATCACTCAAAGCCACCGAAGGATCTATTATCCTTGCAATTGTCGATGGAGAATTTACCATAAAACGACTTCACTTTTCCAAAGGACAAACTTTTCTCCTTCCAGAAAACTCACAATACGAACCAATTGAGATCAAAGACTCCATGTCTTTTGAAGTCTGGGGAGTAGTCGCGCATGCCATCCACAGCTTCCGATAAAATTTTTGCCCTCGTCGACTGCAATTCTTTTTACTGCTCTTGCGAACGAGTCTTTCAACCCAAACTACAAAACAAACCTGTGATCGTTCTCTCCAACAATGACGGTTGCGCCGTTGCACGTAGCGACGAAGCCAAAGCTTTGGGAATTCAAATGGGTGATCCATTTTTTAAAATCAAAGATCTCGTAAAAAAACACGACGTAAAAGTTTTTTCCTCAAATTACTCACTCTACGGAGACATGAGCAGACGAGTGATGCAAACCCTTGCACTCTTCTCGCCCGACATGGAAGTTTATTCGATTGACGAAGCTTTCTTATCGCTCAAAGGATTTGAACGAAGAAACCTCAGCGAATATGCCCTACAAATCAAAGAAAAAGTTTATCAAGACACCGGGATTCCTGTTTCGATCGGCATTGGCCCTACAAAGGTTCTCGCAAAAGCTGCGAATAGAATTTCTAAAAAAAATAAAATTCAGACTCAAGGAGTTTTCGATATCAGAGACTCAATCCTTCAAGAAAAAATTCTTCGATCTTTTCCTGTTGAGGATATCTGGGGCATCGGACGCAAATCCTCACAAAAATTATTAAGCTACAATATTAAAACTGCATTCGATCTGCGCAATGCAAACGAGCAATTCATTCAAAAACTTTTAACAATCGTTGGTCGACGTATCCTTCAAGAATTGCGCGGAGAATCCTGCCTTGATCTAGAAGACATAAAAAATAAAAAACAAATTATCTCTTCCCGCTCATTTGGCCGCTCCGTTACTTCGCTGCAAGAGCTACAAGAAGCCACCGCTAATCACATCACAAATGCTTGTGAAAAACTAAGAAGACAAAAATCCGCAACTCAAAGTCTTTCCGTTTTTATTCAAACAAATCCTTTTAAAAATACTCCACAATACTTCAACTCCGCTCACGCCACTCTTTTATCCAGCACATGTGTAACGAATAAACTCATTCACAAAGCTTTTGAATTACTCAAGTCTATTTACGAGAAAGGCTTTGAATATAAAAAAGTTGGCATTATTTTATCTTCTATTCACCCGCAAGGAACTTCTCAGTTAGACTTGTTTAGCAACTTCGA
>JBAXJW010000361.1:0-1513 GCA_037137635.1 bacterium
TTGAATCGCAAGCACCAATCCCGTTGATAAAGCTGCGACAAAAACGATGAGGAATGATTGCACTCCAAGCATATTCATTTCATATGTTAGTTCTGAAAATGCGGGAGGTTTTTTGATCCACACACGAATCGTCTCAGCTGTGAGTAAAGAATACTCGCCCAAAGCCTCTATTTGCTGAAAGGTTCTTTTCTTTAAAGCATCTAAAAAAGAATTCGCTTCCGACTTCGACATTAAAAAGAAAAACCTTTCACCATATTTAAGAAATCATTCTTAACTGTATTTTGAATTTGAGGCGAAGCTTGAAGAGAAAAATCAAAAACACATTCATTCTTTCGAACAACAATCATGATAACTTCAACTTTTACGCCATCAAGAGATCCAGAGACATGAAGTTGCTCCGCATCTCGATCTACAATTCGTAACTTTTTAGATTCCAATTCTTTAAAGGCTCCCAGCGGAGTTAAAGGATTTCGCACTAAACGACTTAAAGGTGCTGTTGCATAGCGATCGCAAAGAGAACTCACACTCAAGACAGAACCTGTAGAAACATGTTGATACAGACGCTGTGCGCCTTCACTGGGCGGCAAAATCTTCCAGCCTTTAACGGGTTTAGGAAAAACAAAATTAGATGCAGAACGATCCTCTCTCAGAGGACCTGTCACAGAGCACGAAGTAAACAAAAGAAGTAAAATCAAAAAGCGCACATGGATAGTTTAGGTCAACATGAGAGATGAAAACAAGTCCGCACAAAGATAGAGCTTAATTGACGACGCCACCCGGTCTCCATTAAACTTTGGACTATGAAATTGCATAACGTCAAAGTTTATCCTTCTAAAGTCCACCTCGCTCGTGAAGATCAACTTGCCTGGAAGATGGCCGAAGTTGCTGCCGACAAAGTAGAAGTGACTGAAGAAGTTATTGAAATGATCGGAAACCGTATTATCGATAACGCCTCTGTTGCCTTAGCCGCAATCAACCGCACCCCCGTAGCGAATGCTCGAAGCCAAGCGCTTGCACATCCTCGTGAAAAAGGCGCGACTGTTTTTGGAATTTCAAACAATCAAAAATCCGAAGCGGAATGGGCAACCTGGGCCAATGGAACAGCCGTTCGAGAACTCGACATGCATGACACTTTTTTGGCTGCTGATTATTCTCACCCTGGCGATAACATCCCCGCTATCCTTGCAACAGCTCAACAATGTGGAAAAAACGGAAAAGATCTTTGCCGCGGAATCGCAACTGCCTACGAAATGCAAATCAATCTTGTAAAAGCCATTTGCTTACACAAACACAAAAAAGACCACATCGCTCACTTAGCTCCTGCAGCTGCTGCTGGAATTGGAACCCTTCTCAACCTTCCAACAGAAACAATTTATCAATCTATCCAGCAAGCAGTGCACGTAGCTTTTGCAACTCGTCAATCACGCAAAGGAGAAATTTCTAGCTGGAAAGCTTATGCTCCTGCACACGGAACGAAGCTTGCTCTCGAGGCCGTTGACCGTGCGATGCGCGG